>CAMZDU010000124.1 GCA_947305445.1 uncultured Selenomonadales bacterium | reverse complement strand
GATAAATCGGCCGGGCAACCGACGGCGACTACAAAGACCGTTTCCGTCACCGAGGCCGCTCCCAATCAACCCGAAAGCTCTGCAAAAATTTCCGACGCTCGAAACACTCCCGCCGTGCGCGTGGCCAGGACTGTCGGGCCGGCGGTCGTGGGCATAACTAACAAAGCTTTGGCGAGAGATTTTTTTGACCGTCTCGTTGAAACCGAAGGCGTCGGCTCCGGCGTCATATTCAAGAGCGACGGTTATATCATTACGAACAATCACGTAATCGCCGGCGCGAAAGAAATTATCGTCTCGCTTTCCGACGGCAACACCGTAAACGGCACGCTTATCGGCACGGACGAGATGACTGATATTGCGGTCGTCAAAGTCGACGCGAAAGATTTACCGACGGCTGAGCTTGGCAATTCGGACGAAGTGGTTGTCGGTGAACCGGCAATCGCAATCGGCAACCCCATGGGCTTGGAGTTTCAAGGCTCCGTTACGGTCGGCGTTATCAGCGCACTTAACAGGACGTTGGATTTAAACGACAAACGCGTTAAACTTTTGCAGACCGACGCGGCGATAAGCCCCGGCAACTCCGGCGGCGCACTTGTCAACGCGGACGGAGAAGTTATCGGCATTAACAGTGCCAAACTCGCCACAACCGGCGTCGAGGGCATGGGCTTTGCCATTCCGATTAACACTGTCAAGACGATTGTAAACGAGCTTATGGACAAAGGCTACGTCGCCCGCCCGTATCTGGGTGTCACGATTTTTGACAAGCAGACTGCCGCCCGTTACGGCTATCAGCTGACGATTGACAAAGGCGTTTACGTCTTTCAGGTCGCGATTGATTCGCCCGCCGGCCGTGCAGGTTTCCAACGCGGCGACATTATCCTGAACATTGACGGCAAAGAGGTTAACTCGGTTGCCGACGTGCGCAACGAAGTCGCGGCTCACAAAGTCGGCGACAAGATTAAAGTTTTAATCGACCATGACGGCAAGCAGGAGACTATCGAGATCACGCTCCAAGAAATGCCGCAACCTTCCAATCAGTGAAATTGGTGAAGATAACTTTGGTTGTCGTCGGCAAGCTTAAAGAAAAATTTTTAATCGCAGGTGTTGACGAGTATTTGAAACGTCTGCAGAAGTTCGCACGCGTGGAAGTGCGCGAAACTCCCGAATGCCGCACGCTCGACGAGGAAGGCCGCCGAATTTTATCGCTCGTCCCGCAAGGCTCGTGGTTGTGTGTGCTGGACGTTGCAGGTGTTGAACTTGCTTCGGAAGACTTCGCGAAAAAAATTTCCGCACTTACTCTCGGCGGCGTGAGCAATTTGACATTCGCAATCGGCGGGGCATTCGGCTTGAGTGAAGAACTTCGGCGGGCGGCCGACTTCCGATTGAGCTTGTCGCAAATGACGTTGACGCATCAAATGGCGCGGCTTGTTCTCGTCGAGCAAATTTATCGCGCCTTCAAAATCAATCGACACGAGCCGTATCATTGGTGAATAGTTGACAGTTTCTCCTGCTCACTGTTCGTCGGTCATTAAACAGAGGAAAATTTTTATCCAACATTTAGCGAGAAAACCCCCGCTTGGCGGGGGATGAATCGCCACTTGACTTTGTAAACTCAAAAAGATATCTTCCGGTCGTCTTGCCAACAGTGTAACCGTTTCGCAGTGGGCGACTTGGACTCGCCTTTGAGAATAAGGTAATCCTTTTAAAGGAGGAAACTTAAAATGCAAATTTCTCATGAAGCTCCCGCCTCTACAGGCGGTGAGAGGTTCAAGGCTATGGTAAAACTTAAGCCCGCGTGCAAAGATTACGTGTGGGGCGGTCGTCGACTTATCGAAGAGTTCGGCATTGAGACCGACAAAAATATTTTGGCGGAAGCGTGGATGTTGTCCGCACACCCCGACGGCGCGTCAATCATTGTCGGCGGCGAAAACGACGGACAAACGCTTATCGATTATATCAAGTTGCGCGGCGCGAAAATTTTGGGCACGAATTGCCGCAATCTGAGCGAATTCCCGTTGCTGATAAAACTCATCGACGCCCGCGAAAATCTCTCCGTGCAAGTTCACCCGACTGACGAATACGCGTTGGCGCATGAAGGTCAGCTCGGCAAGAACGAAATGTGGTATGTCCTGGACGCCGACGAAGGTGCCGAGATTTTCTGCGGCTTCAAGAAAAAAATTTCTCGCGACGAATTTGCCGCCCGTATCCGTGACAATTCGCTTCTCGAAATTTTAAACGCAGTGCCCGCGCACAAAGGCGACGTGCTGTTCATTCCCGCGGGCACCATTCACGCGCTGGGCAAAGGAGTTTTGCTCGCCGAGATTCAAGAAAGTTCCAACGTCAGCTATCGCATTTACGATTACGGCCGCAATCGTCCGCTCCACATTGCGCAAGCTCTCGACGTGACAAATCTTAATCCGCCGACATCTCCCAGCGAAAGTTATCCGCACGTGGTCGCCTGTGATTATTTTGTAATCGACAAGCTCACGCTCGACGGAAAAATTTTGTCGGAAGCGGGCGGCGTCGTCGACGAGAAAACTTTTCTCAGCGTGCTGATTCTCGGCGGTGAAGGAACAATAGCTTGCGGCGGCGACGAGCTGACTTATCGCAAAGGCAATTCGTTTTTCTTGACGGCTAATTCCGGCGATTGGAAGATTCGCGGCACGTGCGACGCACTCTTGACACAGGTACCCCATGGGAAAAATTTTTGATGCATATCAATTAGTCGGAAGGTGTTCGACGCTCTTCGACCGCATGATGGCCAACGCCGATTTTCCGGCACAGTTGGCCTTAAAATTTTTTTGGGGACTCGACGCGGCCGCTTATAAAAAATTTTTGGCGCAAGCCTTCGCGGGAATTCCGGACGATTTCAACGGACGACTGCTCGAAGTTCCGGTCGGCACGGGCGTATTGAGCTTGCCGGTCTATCGTAAACTCTGCGGCGCGGAAATTTTTTGCGTCGACTTTTCGGACAAAATACTGGAGGCGGCGCGTGCGCGAGCGGCTAAATTAAATCTTCTCAGCGTGAAATTTCTTCAAGGCGACGTGTCTCGGTTGCCGTTCGAGGAAAATTTTTTCGACGCGGTGTTGTCGATTGACGGATTGCACGCCTTCGCGGATAAAGTTGCGGCTTTGACGGAGATGCGGCGCGTGCTAAAAAGTGGCGGAACTTTTTGCGGCTCGGTTTACGTCAAAGGCGAGAATCGTCGAACGGATTTTTTTGTCGAAAAATTTTTTGAGCCGCGAGGATTTTTTTCCCCGCCGTATGAAACGCTGTCGAGCTTGCAAAAAAAATTGTCCGAATTTTATACGCGAGCCGAAGTCACGCACATCGAATCTTTCGCGGGCTTCGTCTGCAAAAAATAAAATTCCCCGTCGTATGTGAACAGGGAATTTTTTTGTGCGAAAATTTCAGCGCAATCTTCGTGACGGTTTGGAGTATTTTCCGTAACGTATGATTGCCTTCGCATAACTTACCGCAAATACTCCGGCCAGCACATAGCTTGTCGTCCAACCGAGTCCGAAGCCTATCGGCGCGTGAAGGATATACGTCGAGATAATGTACATGTAAAACGTGCCGGGAATTATCGACATAATGTAGGGCATGTTATTTTGAATCATGTACACGGCAATCATTGCGAAGGCGAACACGGCAATCGTTTCATTCGCCCAAGAGAAATATCGCCACAAAATTGCGAAGCCGCTCGCATCAGTTTTAGCAATGTAGAGGATGCCCGCGACGACCGTAAAAATAATCAGCGCAAGAATAAATACGTTGGATTTTTTTTTGTTGTCGATGTGGAGAGCGTCGGCAATCATAAGGCGCAAAGAACGCAACGCGGTATCGCCCGTCGTTATAACAAGAACAATGACTCCCAAAACCGCGACCATGCCACCGACTGAACCGAGCATATTTTCTGCGATAATGCCGACGACAACCGCCGCCTGATTGAAAAGATTTTCATCAGTGGCGATGCCGGCATTTACTGCGCCCATAGCCGCGCCCGCCCAAGTCATCGCGATAAAACCTTCGGCAATCATTGTGTTGTAGTAAACAAGTCTGCCGTGGCGTTCGTTCGTGACGGAGCGGGCAATCATTGTGGCTTGCGTGGAGTGGAAGCCGCTCGTTATGCCGCAAGCAACGATTATGAAAAATATTGGAATAAAATGTTCGCCGTAAGGATGGACGTTGGCAACGCCAGTTTCCCAAACTTCCGTCAGCGGATAGCCGTTAATGAACAGCCCGAAGAAAATTCCGACGGCACTCAACAAAAGTATCGCGCCGAAAATCGGATAAATACGCCCGATAATTTTATCAATGGGAAGGAGCGTCGCCAACAGATAATAAGCAAAAATGACGCCGTAAACCATGATGACTTCTTCCGCGCTTAAAGTCGAGGCGTCGCTCTTGAGCAGGTGTGCAACGAACAAATCGCCCGGCGTGTAGATAAAGACCGCGCCGGCCAACAACAGCAAGAAACAGACAAAAATGTTGTAGACGAGATAAATTTTTCCGCCGAGAAAACGCCGCATAAGCGAGGGCATTTGCTCGCCGCCGTTGCGCAGGGAAATCATGCCGCTCATGTAATCGTGAAACGCGCCGCCGATTATGCAACCGATTGGAATTGTCAGAAAGGCTATCGGCCCGAAGAGTATGCCTTGAATCGGACCGAGCACAGGACCTGTTCCCGCGATATTGAGCAATTCGATTAGGCAATTTTTCCATTTATTCATCGGAACATAATCAATGCCATCTTTTTTAGCAACAGCGGGAGTTTTCGCGGAGGAATTCGGTTTCATCATGCGTTCGCAAAACAAGCCGTGAATCGCCCCGCCGACAATCAAAATCACTAAGCCGATTATAAATGTAATCAATGTTTAAATGCC
>CAMZDU010000123.1 GCA_947305445.1 uncultured Selenomonadales bacterium | reverse complement strand
GTTGACGAGGCTTTGTTGATTTCATGTGGCACGTCCGGCGTGACTCGAACACGCGACCCACGGCTTAGAAGGCCGTTGCTCTATCCAACTGAGCTACGGACGCCTAGTATAGTATTTGTGACTAAGTTTTTCAAATTATACCTGTGCACTTCGCTTTTGTCAAATTTTTAGCATGTTGATTCATGGCGGCGGATTGCAAGAATAAGTTGACCAGCAAGCCTCTTTCGCTCAACAGTTGACGAATGATTTCGCGCTTACCGTCCGTCATTATTATTGCTGGCGGCCTTTCCACCCATAAACAAAACCTTCCATGATTATTCTATCACGGTAAGTCTTTCAAGGAGGAATTTTAATGATCGATTTGATTAATCTGATTTTGATCGGCTTCGGCGGAATAGTTTTTCTGCTCGGAGTTTTCGCGCTGTTCAAAATATTGACGAGCGCGAGAAAAACTATGCTTGAGAAAGTCGGCGGTGATTTTTTTGCGTACCTGTCGATGATTGCCTTCGTGCTCCTTGTTATCGGCGGCTCCGTCTTCTGGATTTTCAGCAGCGTCGACTTCGAGGCATCCAGAAGTTTCAAAAGATACATTCACAGCTTCACGGAAACATATTTCTTGGAGGGCGGGCTGTGTCTGTTGATTACATACGGCGTCAGCAAAATTAAACCCGACAAACACGGGCACCTGAGCGAAGGCAAAAAAATTTTTGTCATCGTGGCAGGAACGGCTTTAGGTTTGCTCGCGATATTTCTTGGCTTGAAAAAAATTTTCGGTGATTGACGAAAAAAAAATTTCCTCCGCGCCTTTTTCGGAGGATTTTTTTATTTCTTCAGATTGACTTTGAGTTCGACGGTAAATTTTGTTCCTTCGCCGAGTTTGGACGCGACAGAAATTTTTCCGTCGTGAAGTTTGACAATTTCCGCCGCGATTGCCAAGCCGAGACCGTTGCCGCCCATTTCACGCGAGCGCGCTTTGTCGACGCGATAGAAACGGTCGAAAACTTTGTCCAAATCTTCGGGCGCAATGCCGATACCGCTGTCCATGACGGCAAAGACCGCATGAACGGTGTCGACTTGCTCCAGGCGAACGAGCACCGCGCCGCCTTCGGGCGTGTACTTAATCGCGTTGTCGACCAGAATTATCGCCAGCTGTTTAATCCGTTGCTCGTCGGCGTTAATCAAAACTTTGCGGAAGTTTTCGCCGGCAAGTTGAATATTTTTTTTCTCGGCAAGCGGCGTCATCGTACGGATAACCTGTTTGAGAATTTCGATTAAGTCGAGCCGTTGGATTTTGACTTTAAGCGCGTTGTTGTCAGAGCGGGCGACCATGAGCAAATCGCTGACGAGGTTTGTCATCTTTTTGACTTCGCTCTTCAAGTCTTCGAGAACTTGACGCAGGAACGGATTTTGTATTGACGGGTCGGCCAAGAGCAAATCAGCCGACGCCATGACCACGGCCAGCGGCGTCCTGAGTTCGTGCGACGCGTCCGCCGCAAATTGTTTCTGCTTGTCGTAAGCTTCTTTCAGCGGTACGAGCGCACGACCGGCCATTAAGTAGCCGATTGCCGAGGCGATGAGCACCGCGACGAATCCCAGCACGACTTGCGCATATGTCGCCTTCTGCAGGCCGGAATAAAGCGCGGTGACGTCCTTGCCGACGTAAAGAGTTTGCACGGCGTTGTCGGTGACAATTTTTTTTTGAAGTCATCATCACGGTGCTGAGTTGCCCTGTCTCGTTGGAGTGTCGAAAAACTTCGACTTTGCCGTCTTCAATCTTCCAGTCGTTGATAACGTCAAGCACGAACTGTTCGATACGGAACGAGGCACGCTCGAAACGAATCAGCTGTTTGTCCTCGGTGAAGATATAGAAAAACAATCTGTCGTTGACGCTTTTATAGTAGCGGTTCTCGTCGACGGCGTCTTCGGGATTTTGCAAGTAGAAGACTTGCGCTTCGGCGACACCGTTGGCCGCGTCGGAAAGTTCCTGCGCCTGCTCGGAGAACATTGACCAATTCATCGCCATGTGCATGACGATAATTATCGTCGCCATGAACAGGCACATAATCAGCGCGTAGGCAAAGGCGAGCCGCCGCCGACTGCGCCCGAATATTTCCATAGTTCAGCCTCAAGCTTCGAGTCGATAACCAATGCCGCGGACGGTTTTGATTGCAATGGAGCCGTCGTCGACTTCAGTCAGCTTCTTGCGCAAAATTTTCATGTACGAATCGATGTTGTTGGAGGTAATGTCGTGTTCAAGCCCCCAGATGCGGTCGAGGATAATGTCTCGCGGAACGACGACGCCCAAATTTTGCGCCAGCAGGTCAAAGATTTGGAATTCACGCGGCGACAGCTGAATAACTTGTTCCTTGCGCATGAGGACTTTGGTCGTGCGGTTGAGCGTGAAGTCACCAATTTCGATAACTTCCTGCTGAATTTTCTGCGTTGAGCGTCTGCCGAGTGCGCGAAGCCTGGCAAGCAGTTCGTCGAATTCAAACGGCTTAACGAGATAATCATCTGCGCCGGCGTCAAGCCCCATGACGCGATCTTCGACGGTGTCTTTGGCCGTGAGCATGATAATTGCGCGTTCGTAACCGGCTTCGCGCAGTTGCCGACAGGCGTCCAGACCCGATACGTTTGGCATCATCCAATCCAAAATCAAAATGTCGTATTCCGAGTACATTGCGTACTCAAAAATGTCCGCGCCGTTGGTTATCCACTCGACGTTGAATTTATTTTGGGTGAGCATGTACTCAATCAATTTGCCGAGGCGGCTGTCGTCTTCAGCGAGCAGAATTCTTATCATAAGTAATTCCTCCGTAAATTTAGTATGGTTCACTATATACTCTGCATTTTGTCTGCAGCTTTTTTACGAAAATTGCGGCCGGTTATCGTTGGGCTTTCAGCGTCGAAAAAAATAACCGCGGTTCCTCAAATAAACAACCTGCCGACGCATATTTTCTTCGCCGCAAAGCCAATATCCTGCAACGTTAAAGCAAGTATTTCTCCAAAACGCGCCGAGAAGCTCCCGCCTTCAGGCGTGGAGTAGTTGACGAAAAAAGCACGCCTCCGAAACGGGAGACGCGCTTAATTTTATTGCAACAAATTTTTAGCCGAGAATGACGAGCGACTCGTGAGCTTTGACGGACTGACCTGCCGCGACGTTGAATTTTTTGACGGTGCCGTCGGCGTCGGCGGTGATTTCGTTCTGCATCTTCATGGCTTCCAGAATCAACAAAACATCACCGGCTTTGACTGCCGCGCCTTCGGCCGCAACGAGTTTGACGACTTTGCCGGGCATGGGGGAATCGATTGAATGTTCGCCCGCGCCCGCCGCAACTTTAGGAGCCGCCGCGGGGGCAGGAGTAGCCGCTTTCGGTGCGGGTGCCGGAGCGGGAGCCGCTTTCGGTGCAGGAGCCGCCTTCGGTGCGCCGCCCGCAGATTTTACTTCTTCGACTTCGACTTCGTAGGTCGTGCCGTTTACAGTGACGTTAAATTTTTTTGCCATTGATGTAATACCTCCGATATATCATTTGCTGAGTTTGCTCGCGAGAGCCCAAGTATCGTTGCGTTTGATTTTGACGGCGACGACTTTGCCGCCGCACACAGACTGAATTGCCGCCGTGATTGCCGCGATTATTTCGGGTTTAATTTTTTCAGCCATAGGAGTTCCTCCTTAGGTTAGAGCTTACAGCTTACGAGAAAAAACTATCAGCTATAAGGTCACAACGGAATATTTCCGTGCTTTTTGGCGGGGCCGACTTCGCGCTTGCTGGCCAGAGCATTCAGCGCAGTGATAATGAGCGGACGAGTTTCCTTCGGCTCAATAACCATGTCGGCGTAACCGCGCTCGGCAGCTTTGTAAGGCGTTGCAAATTCTTCGACGTATTCGGCGGTCTTCTGATCTTTGTCGGGGTCTTTGCGGAAGATTATGTTGGCCGCGCCCGCCGGACCCATGACGGCAATCTCTGCGCTCGGCCACGCCATAACTTGATCCGCACCCAGTTCACGACAGCACATTGCAATATACGAGCCGCCGTAAGCTTTGCGCGTGATAACCGTGACTTTCGGAACGGTCGCCTCGGAGTAAGCGTAAAGCATCTTCGCGCCGTGACGGATAATGCCGTTGTACTCTTGGTCGACGCCGGGCAGGAAGCCGGGCACGTCAACCAAATTCACCAGCGGCAGATTGAACGCGTCGCAGAAACGAATGAACCGCGCAGATTTGTCGGAGGCGTCAACGTCCAAGCAACCCGCCATAACCGCAGGCTGATTGGCAATGATACCGACGGAGCGTCCACCGAAGCGAGCAAAGCACGTGATAATATTCGTGGCAAAATGTTGATGCACTTCGTAAAATTCGCCGTTGTCGACAATCATGCGGATAACGTCTTTCATGTCGTAAGGCGCGTTCGGATTGTCGGGAATAATGTCGTTAAGCTCCTCGTCCTGCCGGTCGGGGTCGTCGGTGCATTCGACAAGCGGCGCGTCCTCCAGATTGTTGCTGGGCAGGAAACTGAGCAAGTAACGAATCTGTTCAATACAATCCTTCTCGTTGTCCGCCGCGAAATGTGCCACACCGGAGCGAGTGTTATGCGTCATTGCGCCGCCGAGTTCTTCGGCCGTGACTTCTTCGGCCGTGACGGATTTGATGACGGCCGGACCGGTGATAAACATCTGGCTGGTTTGCTTGACCATGTAAATAAAATCGGTGATGGCCGGCGAGTAAACCGCGCCGCCTGCGCAAGGACCCATGATGGCAGAGATCTGGGGAACGCCGATACCGGCCACAACTCTGGTGGTACAGATGGAACCGGGTCCGATACCTACCTTAACCGCATCCGCTCCCGCTTCTATAAGAGCCTTCACAGCTTCACCTGTGGCCACATTTCCAACGATCACGT
>CAMZDU010000122.1 GCA_947305445.1 uncultured Selenomonadales bacterium | reverse complement strand
AAGAAGCGGATTCGCATCACGCGCATTCACATGGAGGAAGACGCGGGCAAGCTGGTCCATTCAGGCGCGACGATCAAAGATTCCGCCGCGTCCAACGTCGATTACAATCGTACCGGCGTGCCGCTCATCGAGATCGTTTCCGAGCCGGATATGCGTACGCCGCAGGAAGCGCGCGCGTATATGGAAAAAATCAAGTCGATTCTCGAATATATCGACGTTTCTAACTGCAAAATGGAAGAAGGCAACCTCCGCGCAGATATAAACGTATCATTGCGCCCGATTGGCAGTGAAAAACTCGGCACGCGCACTGAAATGAAGAATATCAACTCGTTTAAGGCTCTCGAAGACGCGATTAACTACGAAATTGAGCGACAAGCGGAAGTTTTGGACGACGGCGGAAAAATTATTCAAGAAACGCGCACTTGGAATCCCGAAAAGGGCATAACGCAATCAATGCGCAGTAAAGAGGACGCGCACGACTATCGCTACATGCCCGAACCGGATTTGCCGCCGATTGTCACGACTGATGAGGAGATTGAAGCGTTTAGAAAGTCTCTTCCGGAACTGCCTGACGCTCGTCGCGCACGTTTGATTAAAGATTTCGGGCTAAGCGACTACGACGCGGGGATTATCACGAGTTCGCGGGCTATGGCGGAGTATTTTGATGCCGTTGTAGACGCGGGAGCCGATGCTAAGACCGCCGCAAATTGGATTATGGGCGACCTGTCCAAAAATCTGAACGCGGACGGCTTGACGATTGAAAATTCGCCCGTCGACGCAAAACGCCTCGCCGAAATGATTCAACTGATTGCTAAGGGAACGATAAGCGGCAAGATTGCTAAAACTGTCTTCGCGGAGATGTGGAAATCACCTGATTCGCCCGAAAAAATCGTCAAGGACAAAGGTCTTGTTCAAATCACAGACACGGGCGCGATCGAATCAGCCGTCGACGAAGTTATTGCTAAAAATCCCAAAGCGGTCGAAGAATATCGCGGCGGCAAGAAAAAAGCCCTCGGCGCACTCGTCGGACAAGTCATGAAGCTCACGAAGGGCAAAGCTAATCCGCAACTCGTCAATCAGTTGCTTACGAAGAAACTTGACGCTTGAAACTAACAAAAAAAGTTCGCGTACATCTGTAGCGAACTTTCTCTGAAAAAAGAGACGTACCCGAAGTGTGCGCCTCTTTTTTTTTAAGTAAGCGAGAAATTGATTCGGTTGACGCCGCCGTCGTAGACGTGCGAATAATTTTGCGCCAAGTTGTTTAAAATTGTCGCGCCCAAATTTTCCTCGTCAAGTTCGTCGAAATCTTTGTCAAGCGGATTGTACGACTTGCCGGCGCAAGAAAATTTTATCTCGACGCTGTTGTCAATTTCGGCGTAGGTAACGTCCAGCGAAATTTTCACCTCGTCGCCTTCGCACGCATTGGCAAGCATTTCGTAAATCAGCTCTTCGCAACTGAGTTGCAGGCGATTCGTGCGGCGGGCAGTGAGTCCGTATTTTTCCGCGAAGGTTTGAATGCCGCCCTGCAACTTCATCAAGTCAAAGGCGCGTTCGGTAATCTCGTAGGAAAAATATTTTTGCTTGTGAATGAAGGCGACGGTCTTTGGACGTTTCGGCGCGTCGAAAATTTCGGTGGGCGTGCCTTGTTCGTAAATTTCTCCGTCGGCGAAAAATAAAATCCTCGTGGCGACTTCGCGGGCAAAATTCATCTCGTGCGTGACAATTATCATCGTCAAATCCTGTTTGGCGAGCATGCGGATAACGGCAAGCACTTCGCCGACCATCGTCGGATCAAGCGCACTCGTCGGCTCGTCGAAGAGAATTACTTTCGGATTCATCATCAAGCTACGACAGATTGCAATTCGCTGTTGTTGACCGCCAGACAAATATTCGGGATAAGCGTCCGCCTTCGACGTTAAGCCGACTTGCGCGAGTAACTCCATTGCTTTTTGGCGGGCGTCGTCGGGCGACATGCCCAGAAGTTTTATCGGCGCGACGGTCAAATTTTCCATGATGTTCATGTGCGTGAAGAGATTAAACCGTTGCCAGACCATGCCGAGCTTGCGGCGGACGCGATCAATGTCGACGTCGGGCGCGGTGAGTTCTTCGCCGTCAACGAAAATTTTTCCGGCGTTGGGTTTTTCCAACAGCTCCAAGCAACGCAGGAAGACACTTTTGCCACAACCGGAGCCGCCGATAATTGCAATGCGTTCGCCCTCTTCAACGACGAGATCTATGCCGCGCAAAACGTCGAGCGAACCGAACGAAATTTTTAAGCCGCGAACTTCAATAACGCTCATTTCGCCCGCCTCCTGTCGCTCAAATGGAACAGCCCGTAAATCAGATAACTCAACGCCAGATAAATTATCATGCCGCCCATGATTGTGATCATCGGTTGCATCGTGCGCGAGGCAATGTTGTTTATCACGCGTGTCAAGTCGGTTATCGTGACGTAGCCGACGACGCTCGTCCACTGAATCAGATTGACTACAGTCGATTGATAGACGGGCTTTGCGATTCGTGCCAACTGCGGCAACGTGACGAGTTTAAACGCTTGAAATTTTGAGAAGCCGAGCGTTCGCGCCGCCTCGACTTGTCCTTTGTCGAGTGCCATAAGCGACGCCCTCAACAGCTCCGCCACGTGCGCCGCCGTGTGCAACGAAAAAGTTACCACCGCTACGAGCACCGGACTCATGCCCGTGCGGGCGAACACGCCATAAAACAACAGCATCAGCAACATCAGCACCGGCGAGCCGCGGATTATCGAAATGTAAACTTCCGCCAGAATTCTCAGCGGCGCAATCTTGCCCATGCGAAAAAAACAAAGCAACGAGCCCAACAACGTCCCGATCAGCAGTGACAGCGCGGAAATTTGCACCGTCACCCACAGACCGTTTAAGATGGTCAGCCAGCCGCCGTCTTTAAGAAAAATTTTATGCAGTAAATCGAAAAATTCCATTTTTACTTCTTCTCTTCGCGTTTAAAAGTCAAGTGAACGATTTTGTCTTTGTAATACGGATTGGTCAGCTCGATACCGGCAGGTTTGTCGCTGTCGGAGGGAATAATTTCACTGCCGGGAACAATCGCCCAGAAGACCACGTCAACTTGTTTGGAGGTCAAAGCGGCGGCACGCGCTCCGCTGTCGACTTGCACGAGTTCAATATTTTTCAACATGCGATTGCTGATTTCGGCCAAAACTGCCGTGTTAAAACCTGCGGGCTTGCCGTCCGAACCGACAAAATCGAGCGGCGGCAAGTCACCCGTCACGGCAACTTTAATCGTCGGCGCACCGTCGAAGGTCGGCATCTCGACTGCGGGCGGGTCGTTCTCGGCGTTAATGTCGGTGATATATTCTTTGATGAGTTTGTCGAACGTGCCGTCCGATTGCATCTCGTCGATAATCATGTTGAGCGAATCTTTAAGTTCGGTGTCGTCGTCGCGAAGTGCAAAACAGAACGAGTCAATAAACTCCAGCGAATGATCTTTCAGCACGCTGAAGCGCGAATCTTTTGCGAGCATGTAACGTGCAACACTACGATAGGTGCTTATCTCGTCGATTTGGCCGGACTCGATTGCCATCTGAATGGAAGTAAAGTTGTCGAAGAATACAGACTTGTGCGAAGAAATTTTGACGCTGAGCGTTGCTTCGATTTTTTTCAAGAATTCGTCGAAGTTCTCTTCGCTGGCATTCAGGCGGGTAATCATGCCGAGTTTAATCTTGCCGCTGTCGTCGACAGGTTTGTCGCCGCCGCCGCAACCCGTCGCGAGAACGAGCATACAAGTCATCAACAATGCAAAAATTTTTTTCATGAGTTCACCTTATTCCTTAGTCTTCACGTGAATGATTTCATCGGAAAAATACGGCTCGGTCAAAATCACGCCGTCGGGTTTGTCGCAGTCGGGCGGAGCCAACGTGTCATTTTTCGGCACGACAGCCCAGAAGACAACGTCAACTTGATTGGAAGTCAAAGCGGCCGAACGTGCACCGCTGTCGACTTGCACGAGCGAAAAATTTTTCCCGATAAGTCGGCTGATTTCGGCAAGCAAAGCCGTATTAAAACCTGCGGGTGTGCCGTCCGCGCTCACAAAATCCAGCGGCGGCAAGTCACCCGTCACGGCAACTTTAACAGTCTGCCCACCGTCAAAAGTCGGCATCTCCACGATCGGCGGCGCAACAGTGTAATCGGCTTCGCTTATGTAAGTATTCACGAGCGCGGCAAGCGTGCCGTCCGCAGTGAGTTTCAAAATCGCGTCGTCGAATTCTTTTTTCAGCGCGGAGTCCTCTTCACGGAGCGCACAACAGAACGAGTCGGAAACTTTCGGTATGCGGTCGGTCACGGTCTCAAATTCAGCGTTCTGCGCAAGCAAATATTTTGCCACACTCGAATAAGTGCTCATGGCGTCAATTTGCCCGGATTGGAGCGCGGCGAGCATCGAAACCATGTTGTCGAAGAAAATATGCTTCGGCGCACGCATGTCGGAAGTCTTGCTCATGCGTGCTGCCGCCTTCTCGAAATAATTGTCAAGCAAAATTTCGGTGACGTTCAAATGCTTAATCGTGCCGAGCTTGTATTCGCCGGACATGGTATTTTTTTTGTCGCCGCCGTCTGAAGAGGAACCGCAACCCGTCATCAAGACGAGCGCGCAAATCATCAACAACGTAAAAATTTTTTTCATGTAGTCACCTTATTTTTTAAGTTTGAGATGAACAACATCGTCCTTGAAATACGGAACGGTAAATTCGACGCTTTCGGACTTGTCAATGTCGAGCGGCAAATTGCCGTTGTTGGGTAACACTGCCCAGAAAATGACGTCGATTTGTTTGGAGCTTAAAGCAGAAGCACGCGCACCGCTCTCAATTTGCACAATCTCAATGTTTTTGCCGAGACGATTGGCAATTTCAGCGAGCATCGCGG
>CAMZDU010000121.1 GCA_947305445.1 uncultured Selenomonadales bacterium | reverse complement strand
ATAAACTATTTGCCGACGCAGATTTATTTTCTTCGCCGTAAAGTCAATATCCTGCCACGACAGCCTTAAGAGCTTGTCTAAAATCTTCTATAGCAAACGTCAAAAATAATAAAAATTGACAAGAGTGGTATAACAAAGGCAGAGGAACGCGTCGTTTTGAAACTCGATTACAGGCTCAAGAAGAAATCTCTTACTATTTTCTAAACGAGGTGACGACATGACAAATTTTAAAACGGTCGCGGACGGAGAAATTTTTTCTGCGGCTTACGAAGTCAACAAGTCGAAATTTACTGCGCACGTTGCTCACGTCGACGACGAGGAAGCGGCGCGGGATTTTGTGCAGACGATTCGTAAAAAATATTTCGACGCGACGCATAATTGTTCGGCGTGGATTCTCGGCGAACGCGGCGACAAACAGAAATCCAACGACGACGGCGAGCCGGGCGGTACGGCCGGTAATCCGATTCTTGAAACGATTAAAAAGAACGAGCTGACAAATTGTGCGGTAGTCGTCACGCGATATTTCGGCGGAATAAAACTCGGCGCGGGCGGATTGATTCGCGCTTACTCGCACACGGCCGCCCTCGGACTCAACGCCGCACGCATCGTGCAAATGACCGCCTTCCGAAAAATTTCGTTGACGCTCGAATATAATTTCTTGGCGACGGTTGAAAATTATCTGCGCAACAAAAAAATCAGCGTCACGGGCACGGATTATGCCGACGTGGTGACGCTGGAGCTTTTGCTTTTGCCTACTGCCGTCGAAAAGTTTTTAATCGGGCTGAACGATTTGACTGCCGCAAATTTTTTGCACGAGGACTTCGGCGAAGTTCTTCTGCCCGTCGAAATTAATTGACAGCATTCGTTAGCGCAAGTTGTCGAAAAGTTTTTAATCGAGCTTAACGATTTGACTGCCGCAAATTTTTTGCACGAGGACTTCGGCGAAGTTCTTTTGCCCGTCGAAATTAATTGACAGCATTCGTTAGCGCAAGTTGTCGAAAAGTTTTTAATCGAGCTGAACGATTTGACTGCCGCAAATTTTTTGCACGAAGACTTCGGCGAAATCAATCACTGACTTTTGTATTGCATTCGGTCGGCAAGCGGCGCGGCGCGTAAATCATTCGCTTGCCGTCAATCTCGTCGACAAGATAAATCGGTCGGTGCTTGCTCTCGTGAAAAATTTGTCCGAGATATTCGCCGATAATTCCTAATGCCAAAAGTTGCATGCCGCCGAGGAAAAGCATTACCGTCATCAGCGTCGGATAACCGGCCACGGGGTCGCCGTAAAGCAACGCCATTGTCAGCACAAACAACATGTAAGTCAGTGCGCCAAACGATACCGTCAACCCCAGGAGCGTCATCAATCTCAACGGCGCGGTCGTGAAAGAAGTCATGCCGCGCATCGCCAGATTGAACAGCGCGACAAAATTCCATGTCGTCGAGCCGGCGGCTCGCGGTTGAACTTCAAAAGGAATTTCTTTTTTGCGGTAACCGAGCCAAGTAAACAAGCCCTTCGTGAACCGCTGATTCTCGCGCAAAAGTTTCAAGGCCTCCATGCAACGTCGGTCAAGCAGGCGGAAGTCACCGACGTCGCGTTGCATTTCGTAGGACGTGCTGAACTTTTTCATCACCGCATAAAAAATATTGGCGCAATGACGTTTGAGCCACGTCTCGCCGGCGCGGTCGATTCTCTTGGCGCAAACGTCGTCATAACCGGCACGCCACCATGTCACCATTTCGGCGATACTCGACGGCGGGTGTTGCAGGTCGGCGTCCATAATAATCACGGCGTCGGCGTCGGCGTAGTCAATGCCGGCCATCATTGCCGCTTCCTTGCCGAAGTTGCGCGACAAACTGATATAATTTATTTCGTCGTGCGCGGCGGCCAAAGCGCGGAGCTTGTCAAGCGTGCGGTCGTGACTGCCGTCGTTGACGAAAAGAAAATTAAATTTGCAATCGGAAATTTTTTCAACGTGCTCGTGCACCGCCGAATAAAACAATTCGATGACTTCCTCCTCGTTGTAACACGGCACGATGATTGTGATTTTGTCCAATGAGTTCTCCTCTGTCCGAAAATTTTTTGCGATTATAACAGAGGCGCAACAATTTGCCAAACCCAAAATCCCCCGCCGCAAGTTTTTCGACGGAGGATTTTTTCACTGGAGCAATATTCAATTTTTTGTCGACGAGCTTCCGAAATTTTTCGGGCGGTTAATTTTTTTGCGGCAATGAAGGAACTTTAACAAGTCAAGCGAATATTACAACGTTAACAAGTCAAGCGAATATTACAACGAATACTTGCTTTGAAACGGTTGCGGCGCGAGCCGACAACGCAAAAAAAATTTTTTCAGCTGAAGGGGAGGCGTCCAAAGTGATTCGTGTTTTGATTGCTGATGACTCGGCTTTTATGCGAAAAGTCCTCTCTGATCTATTCAACAGTCAAAGCGACTTTCAAGTTGTCGGCACGGCGGTTAACGGTCAAGACGCCATCGAGAAGGTCAAAAAATTTCAGCCGGACGTGCTGACACTCGACGTTATCATGCCGGTTATGGACGGACTTAACGCGCTGGCCGTCATAATGGAGCAATGTCCTTTGCCGGTCATTATGATAAGCTCCGCCACGCAGAAGGGTACGAACGAAACTATTCGCGCCCTGGCACTCGGTGCGGTGGATTTTGTCAGCAAAGCGGGCGGTGCCATATCCAAAATCGACACCATTAAGGACGAGATTCTGGCTAAATGTCGATTGGCCGCCAAAGCTCACGCACGGAAAAATTTTTCCGCGAGCAAGCCGCTCGTTTACAAACCGAAACTCCCCTCCGAAGAGCCGGCCACGCGCCGAATCGAAGTCAAACGCCGAACCGGTTTTGTCCCGAAGCAGAGGCCAACGATAACCCGCCCCGCCCCGGAATCCGTCAAGAAAATTATTCCAGGCACCGGCAAAAGAATCGTGGCAATCGGCACTTCTACGGGCGGCCCGCAAGCTCTGCAAACAGTCATCACGCGTTTGCCCGGCAATTTGCCTTGCGGCGTCGTCGTCGTGCAACACATGCCCGCCGGCTTTACCAAATCTCTGGCGGACAGACTTAACTCCATCAGTGAAATTTCGGTCAAGGAGGCGGAAAACGACGAACTTATTCGCCCCGGTCAAGTTTATATCGCGCCGGGAAATTTTCATCTGCGCATTGTACCCGCTGTCGGCGGCGAACGAAAAATTCTTCTCAGTCAGGAGCCGCCCGTCGGCAATCATCGCCCCGCCGTCAACGTCATGTTCGATTCTGCCGCGCAGTTCGGCAGAGACTTGATCTCGGTCATTATGACGGGCATGGGCGCGGATGGTTGCGAGGGCATGAAAAAAATTAAGGCGACCGGCGGCTACTCCATTGCCCAGGACGAAGACAGTTGCGTCGTCTACGGCATGCCAAAAGCCGTGGTCGATGCAGGTCTGGCCGACGAAATTTGCCCCTTGAACAAAATCGCGGAGGCCATTGTAGAAGCAGTCAGAAGATGAATTATACGGTTTGACAACCCCAATGCCTCAAGTAGCAATTTCCATTCCGTCGAATAAATCGGAAGCAGACAATGCTTTAAATTTTTGTACGGAAGTCGGTAAAATGCTTAACGCCATGATTTCAAAATTTAGTGAACAGGGATAACGCCAGCGCGAACGCGAACTTAAATAACCATTCACTAAAGGAGGATTTTAAATGGAAACCAACCAATACATGGATATGTTTCTCGACGAGTCGCATGAACATTTGCAATCGCTCAACGACGGCTTGCTCGGTTTGGAGGACAACGCAGAGGATTTGTCTATCCTCAACGAAATTTTCCGAAACGCACATACGCTTAAGGGCATGTCGGCGACAATGGGCTATAACAAAATCGCCGAGCTGACCCACGAGATGGAAGACGTACTCGATATGTTGCGCAAAGAACAGCTGGCGGTTACCGGTGACATAATCGACACGCTGTTCAAGTGTATTGATTCGCTGGAGCAAATGATTAACAACGTTGCCAACGGCGACCCCGAAGACCTTATCGATGTATCGGATTTGGTTGCGAAGTTGAGTGCAATAATGCACGGCGAAGGCGCACCGGCCGCTCCCGTTGCACAGACAAAATCGGAGTCCGGTACACAACCCGCCGCCGCACCGACCGCCGCTCCCGCCGCCGACATTCCAATCGAATTGTCCGACACGGAAAAAAATCTCATCACCGAAGCCCAAAAGACCGGCATGCGCGGCATTTATCTTAAAGTCACGTTGACGGAATCGTGCCTGTTGAAATCTGCGCGCTCGTATATGGTTATGAACGCGCTGGAAGAAATCGGCGAAGTCATTCGCACTATCCCTTCCGCCGAAGACTTGGAACAGGAAGCTTTCGAGCGTTCGTTTGAAGTCGTTCTGATAACCGCCTCCGAAGAAGAGCACATTAATGAAGTCGTCACGGGCATTTCCGAAATCGAGCGGGCAGACACGCAGATTATAAAGTTCGAGACGGCCGCCGCTCCACAGCCGGAACCCGCGCCCGTCGTGGAGCAAAAATCAGAATCAACCGCGGCGGCTACGGCTCCGATTTCCGTGCCCGAACCGCCCAAATCCTCCGCACCCGCCAATAAACCCGTGCCGAGTAGTAGCGGTAGTGCAGGCAGTTCGCAATCTTCTGCGGCGGCTCAGAAAAAAAGCCACGCCGGTCAGTCCGTCCGCGTCGACATAGAAAAACTCGATACGCTGATGAATTTGATGGGCGAGCTGGTTATCAACAAAGTTCGCCTGGAACAAATCGGCCAAACTCATCGACTTTCCGAACTTACCGAAACGCTGGAGCAAATGGACCGCGTGACGACAGATTTGCAAAATATCGTCATGAAAGTCCGCATGGTTCCCGTCAGTCAAGTCTTTAACCGTTTCCCGCGCATGGTT
>CAMZDU010000120.1 GCA_947305445.1 uncultured Selenomonadales bacterium | reverse complement strand
TATGAGAGGAAATAAGACGCAACCTCGTTGATTCAGGAAGCTCCCGCCTCTTAGCCGTTAGGCGTAGGCGGGAGTAGTTCACAAAAATGCCTCAATTCCCGCATCCAGAAAAATTTTTTGGAAGTCTTTTAAATCGGCGGGGTGTAGTTGCTTGACATGAGAAAATTCATATTCGCGACCGAGCATAGTATATTTATTTTCTCCGAACTGGTGGAAAGGCAATAGTTGAACGCGTTTAGCTCCGACTTCATTAAGCCTCCGAACAAAACCTCTGGCGTCGTCAAGAGAATCGTTATAATTGGGGATAACGGGCAGTCGCGGCAGAACTTCCTTTCCTGCGTCAATCGCGTACTTCATATTTTGGAGAATTGGCACATTAGAAACGAAAGTTTTTTCCTTATGTTTAGATTCGTTCCAGTGTTTGATGTCGAAAAGCAACAGGTCAAGATACTCGATGATTCGCCGGAAAATTGCGGGCGAAGTAAAGCCGGTCGTCTCAATCGCCGTGTGAATGCCGTTAGCTTTAAGGGCTTTTAAAAGTTCGATTGCAAATTCGGGTTGCATGGTTGCTTCTCCGCCTGAAAGTGTTACACCGCCGCCGCTTTCCTCGTAGAACGGCAAATCTTGCATAACGATTTCCAAAATCTCAGCAACGGTTTTGCGTTCACCTTCGGGTTTTAATGCGTGGGCGGGACATTTTTCAATACAAATACCCTGTTCGGAGCAAATTCCTGCGCCCGAACATTTTTTGTGATCTACGGAGATTTTCCCGTCTAGATTCTTAACGGCAAGCGTCGGACAACTTTTAACACAATTATTGCAGTGCAAGCATTTTTTTGCGTCCCAGAGGATTTGCAGACGCGGTTCTTGGCTTTCGGGATTAGCGCACCATGTGCATTTGAGCGGACAGCCCTTGAAAAAAACTACCGTTCTGATGCCAGGTCCGTCGTTTATGCTGAACTTTTGGATATTAAAAATCATGCCGTAATTGCTCATAAGATTTTCCTCCGCAATTATTTTTTTCAGATAATACTACAGGTTCAAGTAAATGTAAATAAAAAAATTACAAAAAGAATTGACTTGCTTGACGATACGTAATATCATACAACAAAATTTGAACGGAGGTTGACGTATGAAAGTTTTGACGATAGACATTGACGGAACTTATATTCGCTACGCCTGCATGAATGAATATATGGGCATTTCGCAACGCGGAAAGATTTTTACGCCGCAGGAAGGACGCGAACAACTGATTGAGGCGGTTGCAAGATTATTTGAGGCAGTCGGCGACGCGGAAGGGATTGCGATTTCCATGCCCGGCATTATTGACTCGGAAAAAGGTTATTGTGCAATGGGCGGTGCGCTCCGCTACAACGATGACTTTTATTTTCGTGACGAGCTTTATAAGCGGTGCAAGACGAAAATTCACGTCGAGAATAACGCCAAATGCGCGGCGATGGCGGAGGTTGCGGTCGGCTCTCTCATGGACTCGGAAGATGGCTTTGTTTTAATTTTCAGCACAATGATTGGCGGCGGTTATATTCGCAACTACAAAATTTATAAAGGCAAGCATTTTTCGGCGGGCGAAGTTTCTTACATAATTCTTAACAGCGGCAATAAACTCGGTGATGAAAATCTTTGGGGCAGAAGTTTCGGCATTCCAAAATTTTTACAACATTATTCAGAAGTTAAAAGTATGGATATTGAAACAGTTGACTTGCTGACAATTTTCGACGCCGTGCAGAAAGATGAGCCTGAAGCGGTCGCGTGCTTGCAGTGGTATACAAAAGAAATTGCTGTGCGAATTTTTAATCTCCAGACGGTGCTAGACGTAGAAAAGTTTTCAATCGGCGGCGACATGGCTAAATATCCCGCGTTCATGGAATATCTGCGCGAAAATCTCAATCAACTTTACGCCGAATGTCCTTTCAAGCTCCCGCAAGCCGAGCTTGTCACGAGCAAATTTAATCACGACGCTAATTTAATCGGCGCATTACAATGTTACCTTTTAGGAAATATTTAGTTTCAAATGGAAAATAATTCTTGACAAAGAAAATTGTTCGATATATTATCTGTGCACAGTAAAAAATACTCTCGTCTTACGAAGGAGGTTCGATTATGCGTAAGAAAGTATTGGCAAAAGCGTTAATAGCGTTTCTAGGCGCAGGAATTTTCACCGCAACGGCTCCTGAAGTTGAAATTGTTAAATGCGAGGCGGCAACAATGGAAAATATCGCGCAAAACTACGATTTGAGCTTTGACGCCTCTGTCGGCGTTGAAAAAACTTTAAATTGCGAAGGTCGCGCCGTTAAATTCATCGCTTACGAGAATATTATTTACGTTCGCAACCCTGCGAGCGTCGAACAGCAAAAATTAAGCATTTACATTCCGGCTGAATATCTTAAAGGCGGCACGATTAACGGATACACCGCCGAAACCGCGCCAATTTTTATGCCTAACGGCGTCGGCGGCTATATGCCTGGTGAAATTTTATCTCCGCAAGAAAAATCTCGCGGCGGCGGTGCCAATGCCTCACTTGTTGCATTAAGTCGCGGTTTGGTTGTAGTAAGTCCTGCCATTCGTGGGCGCACAACCGTTACTGACGGAGTTTATATCGGAAAAGCCCCCGCGCTGATTGTCGATTACAAAGCCGCCGTTCGTTATCTTCGTTTCAATCGAAATAGAATTCCCGCCGGCGATACCGAAAAAATCATTTCAAACGGAACTTCGGCGGGCGGTGCGCTTAGTGCGGCTCTCGGAAGTATGGGAAATGCTCCAGAATTTGAATCCTATTTGCAAGAAATTGGCGCGGCGGACGAACGTGACGATATTTTTGCTTCAAGCGATTATTGCCCGATTACAAACCTTGAAAACGCCGATAAACCTTACGAATGGATTTTTTACGGCGAAAATAAATATTATCCGGCAATGTGGCAACTTCAAGATTTAAAAGCTCGCGGCAAACTTAACAATCCTGACATCAAAATTTCTGACGCTCCGCCCGACGCTGACAGTGCCAATAATCCTGTTGGCGTGAAAGATGCCGTTGATATGACTAAAGATGAAATTAAAATCTCCAAAAAACTGCGCGACGCTTTTCCTAGCTATGTAAACAGTCTAAATTTGCATGACGAACACGGAAAACTTTTGACACTCGACCAAAACGGCAACGGTACCTTCAAAGAGTTTATTAAGCTTAAATATATCGAATCCGCACAGAACGCACTCGACAGCGGCGAGGATTTATCCGAAATTAATTGGATTACAATTAAAAATGGGCGTGTTGTTGATGTAGATTTAAAAAAATATCCTGCTGTAGTAACTCGCATGAAAGCCGCGCCCGCATTTGATAAAATGGATTTAAGTTCTGCCGAAAATGACGAGTTCGGGACTAAAAATAATCAACCGCGCCATTTTTCGGAGATTATTTATAAAAATTCGGGCGGCGAAATGGCTGACGCTGAACAAATCCGAATCATGAATCCGTTAAATTTTATCGGGCGTGATGACGTGACTGTTGCTAAACACTTCAGAATCCGCCACGGTGCCGCAGATAGAGATACTTCGCTTGCAATTCCGGCAATTCTCGCTTTGGCTCTTCAAAATAACGGCGTTGATGTGGATTTTTTCAGTCCGTGGGGAATAGGCCACAGCGGCGATTACGATTTAGATAAACTTTTCAACTGGAGTGATAATATTTGTAAGGAATGATGCTTATGGAGAACAGAGAACATTTTGGAGCCTTAACCGAACGCATGGAAGCTTTTCGTGAAGAGACACTTGACCAAAAACCCTACGTCGACGCTGAACGCGCCGTGCTCGTAACGGAGGTTTACAAGGCGAATCAAAATCAGCCGCCCGTCATGAAACGCGCGCTCGGCCTGAAAAATATCCTCGAAAAAATGTCAATCTATATCGAGGACAAAACACTTATCGTCGGCAATCAGGCAACTAAGAATTGCAACGCGCCGATTTTCCCAGAATACACAATGGGCTTTGTGATTGACGAACTTGACAAATTTGAGAAACGTGACGGCGACGTTTTCTACATTACGGAGGAGACTAAGCAACAACTTCGCGATATTGCTCCGTTCTGGAAGAATAATTGCTTGCATGATCGCGGAATGGCTCTTTTGCCGGAAGAAGTTCTCGACGTCCTGCCTTCGCTCGGAATGGAAGGCAAATTAAACGCCGGCGACGCCCATTTAGCCGTTAATTATCAGAAAGTCATCAATGAAGGGCTAATCGGCTATGAAAATCGCGTCCGCGATTTAAAAAATAATCTCGACCTTACACAGCCGGACAGTATCGACAAAAATATTTTTTACAAAGCAGTTTTAATTGTCTTGGATGCCGTTCGTAAATTTGCGCTCCGTTACTCGAAACTTGCGACTGAACTCGCGGCTAAAGAGTCTGATTCAAAACGTAAAGCCGAACTTGAAGAAATTTCCCGTATCTGCGAAAAAGTTCCTTACTATCCTGCCGATTCTTTCCGCGAAGCTGTTCAAGCCGTCTGGTTCATTCATGTTATCCTGCAGATTGAGAGCAACGGACATTCGCTCAGCTACGGCAGAATGGATCAGTACATGTATCCGCTTTACAAAAAGGACATTGACGCCGGAAAAATTACTCGCGACGAGGCGATTGAACTTTTGACTTGCCTTTGGATTAAAAGCTTGACTGTCCAAAAAATCCGGTCGCAATCGCACACGCTAAGCTCGGCAGGTTCGCCCATGTAGCAGAACGTCACAGTTGGCGGGCAAACCGTCGACAAGAAAGACGCCGTCAACGAGTTGTCATTTGCAATTTTGCAGTCGATTGCACAGACGCGCCTAACTCAACCGAATTTTACCGTTCGTTACCATAAAAATATCGACAAGAAATTTATGGAAGAGTGTATCGAAGTCATGAAACTCGGCTTCGGAATGCCCGCGCCT
>CAMZDU010000119.1 GCA_947305445.1 uncultured Selenomonadales bacterium | reverse complement strand
TAGAGGTCGCGCCGAGCTTGCGTCTTATTTCCTCTCACACAGGCTTTACTTTCCGTAGTCCCTGCGGTAGTTGTGATTTGTCTTCTTAGCTGACTTCGCACATGTTACATCCAAATTTTTCCGCGCAACAAAAAACGGCCTCGGATTGTCGAGACCGCTTTTTTAATTTCAGTTTTTGCGACCGGAAAGTTTGTCGCCGTCAGTGGATTGCTTCTTGTGCGCTTGAGATTGCTGTTTAATTTTTTGAGCGACGCCTTTAATGCCGGGCGCGTTATCTTCTTCTTTCAAGCCGCGTGCCAAGTTTTTTAGTTTGTCGGCCATGCCTGCGCTGAGTTTTGCCATAACAATCACCTCGCGGAAAATGTATCAAATTTTTTCTTAAGCGTCAAGCTTGACGATTGACGCTCTCTTGAAATAAACTTTGCAAAAAAATTTTTGGAGGTCATCATGCACGAACATACGCTTGACGACGGCACGGTTATTCGCCACAGCCACACGCACACGCAGACAAAGGCCGTCTTGAATCGCATGGCGCGGCTTATCGGCCACCTTAAATCGACGCAAAAAATGATTGAGGACGGCCGCGACTGTTCCGAAGTTTTGATTCAGCTGTCCGCCGTGGACGCCGCAATTAAAGCTGTCGGACGAATCATTTTGAAAGATCATATCGAGCATTGCATTGTTGACGCGGTAAAAACCGGAGACACCGCCGAGATTGAAAAACTCAACAAGGCAATCGAACAATTTATTCGCTGAGGCAATTACTTCGCGAGCACTTTAGTCGTTGTCGATAATCGATTTGATTATCGTGACGACTTCTTCGGAGGCGTGTCCCGTGTCGAAAGGCTCAATCGTCTGCAGAAAATTTTTGACCTTCGGCTCCATTTCGGCGGCATCAAAAGTTTCAATGCACTTCAGAAGCGCGGCCTCGGTGCGATTAATTGCCAAAGGCAATTCAAAATACAGCGGCTTGAATCCGCGCTCGGCCGTGTAGTTGTCAAAGTCTTTGGCGTAAATGAAAATTTTCTTGCCGCTCAACATTGCGTCGTAAATCATGGACGAGTAATCGCTAATCAGCACGTCGGAAATCAAAATCAGCTCCTGCACGTCGGGATAATTTGTAACGTCGATTATATTTTCCGTGGCGATAAAATTTTTCGGCGCGACTGTTTTGGGGTGGAAACGCACGAGAAGCGTCCACTCCCCGCCAAATTTTTCTTCCAGCGTGTCAAGAAGTTTTCGGACGTCGAAATTGTAAACATCGGCCGAAGTTTTGTCGCGAACGGTCGGCGCGTACATAACGACTTTGCTGAAGCGCGGCACGTTCAAAGCCTTGCGAATCTGCGCGGCAATTTTTTTGTCTTTGCGGGAAAAAATATCGTTGCGCGGCAGACCGCATTGCAAAATTTTTCCGCTGTACCAAAAGGCGCGTTGAAACTCGTCGAGCTGTTCACGGGTGCCGGCCATCATCAAATCGGTCATAGAGGAAGTGGACTTCGACTCCTTCACGTAATCGGCCGGCAATTTTTCTTCGGCGTCGCGCTCGACAAGTTTGAAATCTTGCGCACTGTGCCACGTCATAATCAGAAATTGTCCGTGCTTTTTGCCGGGGAAGGGCAACAAATTTTTCGTGTTCGTCACGATAACTTTGGCCGTGGCCAGCTCGTAAATCGAATCAATATTGCCGTAAAAAACTTTGCGGATTTTGTCGGGCATGGAATCTTCCAAGTCACTCACGAGCCAGACGAGATCATACGGCAAATTTTGTCGGAGAATTTCCTCGGCAATGTATTTCGGGTTGCAACCGTAGCCGCGCCCGTTGAAGTTGACGAAGACAATTTTTTTCGCGGCAAGCTCCATGCGCGTGAACAGGCTCATAACTTGCGCGTTAAGGTCGTTGCTCTTCTCCAGCAACACCTGCGCCTGTCGACGGAACGCGTGATAGCCGTTGAAAAAATATTTGACGAAATTTCTGCCGTTCGCGAAAAAAGGCGTCAGCGACTTTTCGGCCAGAGCGTTCAGCTCAACGTCGGACAAAAAATTTTCGCGGCGATAATCCGTGTAGTTTAACATCAGCCTGTGAAAGAACGCCGCCAAGAGATTTTCTCGCCACGTGTCGTAGCCGTTGAAGCGTGGAACTTTGTTGAGAAATTTTTCAATGTACATCGAACCGATCAACATTGACCGAACCCCTTCGGGAAATTTTTTGCGGGCAGTTTCGGCCGTATCGATAAGTTTTCGCTTGATATAAAACGACGCGTGAAGAATGTAGTATCGTTCGACCATGCAGAACAGCGCGAAGCTGAACGTTTCGTCCGCCGCCGCAATGTTCAGAAATGTCAGCCGCCTCGCGTCGAGAAATTCTTTTCGGCAAAAGCAAAGCCAAACAGCGGAATTGGTCGCGCCCTTTTTCCAGTGCTCCTCCAGCTTGTAAAACAAATTGTTGCGCAAAAAACCTTCCTGCGAATATTTATCCCACACCAGGTGCAAATTTTCGCGGAGCACGGGTTCGACGTCGTCTTGCGCAAGTTCAAATCGGCCGGCCGTGTGCACGACATCGGCGTTATTTTTTTCGGCGGCGTTATAAAATTTTTTCAGCGCGGACGGCAACACAAAGTCCGTGGCGTTCACGAAGCAAATATATTTTCCGGTGGCGAGTTTAAGTCCTGTGTTGAGTGTGGCACCTAGTCCGAGATTTTTTTCGTGGCGCACGAGTTTAACTTTAATGTTGTCGCCGTAAAGTTTCCGACAAAGTTCAAAGCTGCCGTCGGTCGATGCGTCGTCCACCAAAATAATTTCAAAGTTGCGCAACGTCTGCTCGAAAAGACTACCAACGCATTTTTTTATGTAACGCTCCGAGTTGTAAATCGGCACGATAACCGAAACGATCGGATTATTGGCCAAAGTAATTCCTCCCTGAATTGCAAAAAAAATTTCAACCGCACAAATTATATTACGGCCAAAAATATCCCGCAAGAATTTTTCTCGCGGGATATTTTTGTCGGCCGTGTTAAATTATTTCAGAGCGCGTGCAGCAATATCGCGGCGATAATGCATGTCGTTGAAGTGAATCACTTCGACGCAACGATAAACTTTGTCGACGGCCTCTTGCAGTGTCGGAGCAGTCACCGTGACGCCGAGCACTCGTCCGCCGCTCGTGACAAGCTCGCCGTTTACCCTCTCCGAATCATGATTCTTAATTATTTTCGTGCCTGCGTGGAAAATCAGTGCGCCGAGAGATTTGGCCTTGCTCACGCCGTCAATCGGCAAATTTTTTTTGTAAGACTTGGGATAGCCGCCGCTCGCCAAAATCACGCAGACCGCGCTTTCGTCGCTCCACGAAAGTTTTTCGTCGGTTAAGTTGCCCGCCGCGCACGCGGCCATCAAATCGAGCAGATCACTTTGCAGAAGCGGCAAGACAACTTGCGTTTCCGGGTCGCCGAAGCGGCAGTTAAATTCGACAACTTTAGGTTCACCGCCGCAAATCATCAAGCCCGCGTACAGGCAACCGCGATAGGTGATGCCCTCGGCTTTAAGTGCGGCGATTGTCGGACGAAGAATTTTTTCTTCGACGAGCGCGGAAATTTTTTCGTCGACAACGGGTGCTGGCGCGTAAGCTCCCATGCCGCCGGTGTTTAGTCCCTTGTCGCCGTCTTGAGCGCGTTTGTGGTCTTGCGCGGCAATGAGTGGCAAAATTTTTTCGCCGTCAGTGAGCGCGAGCACGGAGGCTTCCTCACCGTTCATGAACTCCTCGACGACAATTTTATTGCCGGCCGCGCCGAAAGTTTTCATCTCGTCAACAGCAGTCAAAGCCTCGTCAAGAGTTTGCGCGACAATGACGCCCTTGCCGGTCGCCAGCCCGTCAGCCTTGACGACAATCGGTGCGCCCTTCGAGCGAATGTAATTCTTCGCGGCGTCGCGGTCGTCGAAAACTTCAAAGTCGGCGGTCGGTATGCCGTATTTTTTCATGAGCCGCTTGGCAAAAATTTTGGAGCCTTCAAGTTGCGCGGCGTCCTTGTTCGGGCCAAAAGCTTTAATGCCGGCCGAGTTAAGCGCGTCGACCAGACCGTTGACAAGCGGGGCTTCGGGGCCGACGACAACCAAATCAATCGCGTTGGCTTTGGCGAAGTTCACGAGCGCGGCGTTGTCGTCGATTGAAATATTTTCGACACACGCGGCAAAATTTTTTATGCCGGGACTGCCGGGTATCGCGAAAAATTTTTCAAGACGCGGGCTTTGCGAAATTTTCCAAGCAAGAGCGTGCTCGCGTCCGCCGCCGCCGATTAGCAAAACATTCATTAGCAATCCTCCGTCACTTAACGTCCAAAATCTCGAACTCGATGACGCCAATCGGCGCGTGAACTTGAACGGTCGTGCCGATGCTTTTGCCCAAGAGCGCGACTCCGAGCGGCGATTCGTCGGAAATTTTGGCGTTGTCGGGGTCAGCTTCAGTCGAGCCGACAATCATGTAAGTTTCCACGTCGTCAAGTTCCACGTCGCGCACGGTGACGGTGCTACCGATTACAATTTTGTCGGTGCCCAACTGCGCCTGAATGATGTCGCTGTTGCGGAGTTTGGCCTCCAGCTCGCTGATTTCGCCCTCCAAACGACCTTGCTCGTTTTTGGCGTCGTCGTACTCGGAATTTTCGCTGAGGTCGCCGAGCGCGATTGCCGCCTTCAGCCGTTCGGAGACTTCTATGCGTCGAACACTTTTAAGATAGTCGAGCTTCTCGACAAGTCTGTCGTAGCCTTCCTGGGTCAGAATGGTTTTCTTTTCAGCCAAGTAAATCAGTCCTCCAAAAATTTATCGTCGTCGAAAAGACGGTGCTCGCCCGGCGTTGTCGGTGACCACATCGGAATTTTTCTTACCGTCAATAAAAATTCCCGTGACGGTTGCCACAGCGGATAGCCGACGCGGTGCATGGCAACGAGGCTTTTAACTTCAGTGCGGGCGGTGAATTCAA
>CAMZDU010000118.1 GCA_947305445.1 uncultured Selenomonadales bacterium | reverse complement strand
TCTTAATCCGCCGAAGGACGAGGCAGCCATTGACGCTTTGCTTGAAAGTATTCAGGCTGATGCCGCCGCGCAAGCCGCTAAAGAAACTTCGACTACGGAAACGTCCGCGCAGGACAATTCGGATGCCGAAGAACACAACGGTCAAGGCGGCCCGGTCGACACGCTGGACATTGCCGACGTTTCCGAGGCACTCGACATGCTTGAAGTAAAAGTCAGCACGCGCAGGGAAAGTCTCGACGATTTTCAAACCGAACTTAAACACAGACGCGAGCAGATGGCACGCGGTGCGGCGGTCGCAAGCGGTTACACGCCTGGAAGCTCCGGCAGTTGGTCGGGTGCCTCAAGCAGCGTGCAATTTGATTTTGCCGGAGGTTTGCCGATTATTCCTGCGGCCGGCTCGATACCTGCGCCGGGTTCCTTCCCATTCGATCCGAGTTTGGTCGGCGGTAGCGGCGCGGCCGATTCGCATATCCCGTCCATTTGGCCGACGACGGGTGAAGTCACTTCGCCATACGGCTTGCGCTGGGGCGGCACGGATTTTCACCCCGGCATGGATATTGCCAACGACATGGGCACGCCGATTGTCGCCACGGCTGACGGTGTCGTCGAATACGCGGGCTGGAATTCGGGCGGCTACGGCAACATGGTCGACATAAATCACGGCAACGGAATTATGACGCGCTACGGTCATGCCTCGCAAGTCGTCGTCAGCACGGGTCAACACGTAAAGCGCGGACAGTTAATTGCTTACATGGGTTCGACGGGCTTCAGCACCGGTCCGCACGTCCATTACGAAGTTCACATCAACGGCAACCGCGTCAATCCAATAAGCTACTTGTAAATCATTTTTTAGAGTGGTGAACCGAAATAACGATGCGAACTCCAAAACCTGTTCACCGGCCGTTGTAATACCGCAGAAGGGAATCGTTCATGTCCGAAAAAATTTTTTGCTTGCGACCGCAATATTTAGCCGAATTCAAATGCGACGCTTCAAAATGCGGAGCGTTGTGCTGTCGGAGTGCGTGGAACACTTTCGTCGACGCGAAGACTTACGAAAAATATTGCGCCTTGCCGACGGCAAAGGAAATTCTCCGTCACCTGCAAGCAGACTCGTCGAGTGACAGATATTTAATCGTGCACGACGAAAAAAATTTTTGCCCGTTTCTCGACGCAGATAATCTGTGCCGCGTCCAGAAGGCTTACGGCGAAGATTATTTGTCGCAAGTCTGCGCAAGCTACCCGCGAATAATCACACGCTTTGAAAATTTTTTGGAAGTTGCGTTGTCGCCGACGTGCCCTGTTGCCGCGAAATTAATTTTGTTCGACGACAAGCCGTTGCGCTTTGAAGTCGTTGAGGCGTCGGAAAAATTTTTGCGGCTCGGAGAAAGCCACATCCTGCAAGGAATCCCACACGAGTTCGCGCCGCTTATCTTCGACGTGCAACTTACAATGGTTAAAATTTTGCAGGAGCGGCGACTTACAATCGACGGACGGTTAATCGTGCTCGGCTTCTTCCTTGACCGAATCGAAGAACTTTTATACAGCGTCAAACTCAACGACAAGATACTTAAAAATTTGTCGGCAGTTTACGCGTCGGAAAGTTTTTTCTCGACGACGGTACCGATAATTTTGTCGAGTGTTCGTTTTGACGCGGCGGCTTACGAAAATCTTATGCGCGAAATTTTTGCCGCAGTCGACTTGCCGACCGAAAGCGTCCGAAAAAATTTGCCGCCTAAATTTGCGACGCTTGCCGAAAATTTTTTAGTCAACGAAATTCTTTTAAACTTGTGGCCGTGGCGCATTGACGCAAGCATCGTGAACAACTTCGGCGTCTTCGCGGCGATATATAAAATTTTTGAGCGGTTCTGCTCCGACGGGACAAGAACCGACTTTTTGAGCGCGGCCGCTGATTTAAGTCGCAAGCTTGACCATGACGGAGAATGTCTGACGAAAATTTCTGCTCTGCTCGGCGACGATTTGTTGCGGGTGACGAATAAACTTTTGCGTGCGTGAGGAGTGGTTGTAATGGAAAGACGCGGGCTGATTATCGTGCACACCGGCTCCGGCAAAGGCAAGACCACTGCGGCAATCGGCTTGGCGGTGCGGGCGTGCGGCGCGGGCTTGCGAGTTTTAATTCTGCAGTTCATCAAAGGCGGACGACGTTCGAGCGAGTTGACTGCACTTGACGCGCTCGGCATTGAAGTCCGACAACTCGGCCTCGGTTTCATCACGGACGAAAATTTCTCCGCACAAAAAAAATCTGCGCGGGCAGCGATTGAAGCGGCTCGTGCAGAAATTTTGTCGGGCGCGTGGGATTTAATCGTCCTGGACGAAATAAATTACGCGGTGAAGTTCGGCCTGCTCGATACGGCGGAAATTTTGTCGCTACTAAAAAATCGTCCGCCGCAGTTGCATTTAGTCTTCACCGGTCGCGACGCACCGCCCGAACTTATCGACGCCGCCGACCTTGTCACGGAAATGAAACTCATCAAGCACCCGCTTCGACAAGGCGTTTCAGCTCAAGTCGGCATTGAATTTTAATTGCAAAAAAATTTTCACTGTGATAGACTTCAACGCAGATTTTTTTTTTAGGAGGTTTGGCAATGGAAAAAGCTCGGGTCGTCCTTGTTGTACTGAATAAAAAATTTTTATCCAATGCCTTGCGAATTTTAAACTACAATAACGCAATCCCTTTCGTCGTGCTGATGGAAAACGCCGACGAAAAATTTTTTACCGTCAACAACAAAATTAGGGTACAGATTTTACCTTTTGCGTTAATTAGTCAGATTGTACAGCTTGGAAAAAATTTGCCGTGGCTCATCTGCGGGCAAACGAATTATTCTGACACCTTCGGGCAAATGAAAATTTTTTTATCGGCAAGCGGAGTACCCGAAAAAAATATAGTCAACTTCGGACTCTCTGAACAGATTAATCCTGCTTGGCTTGGTAATTTGCGTGCGGTCGAATCGGGCAACGCGAATTGTTTTGCAACGGGCGACGATTTGACGGAACGCGGAATTGATTTCAAAAACATTGTCGGTGTCAAAGGCGTCAACCTTGCAGCTCCCGCTCAAGACCTGCGACAAAGTTTTAATACAGCGCAATATGTTTTCAAAAAAGTTAAACGCGGCACAATTAAATTCGTGTTCATAGGATTGTCGCCGTATTGTCTGCGCGTCGACACTCGAAAAAATTTTTCTACCTGCGCGAACGATTTCATTTACTCACTTGCTCATGAAGAAAATTTTCGGGCGACGAGTGCTCATGACAAATTGTTGTCAGGTCTGCTTGACGACAACGTTAAAAATATTTTCACATCTGTAACAAGTGAACAGGCCGATTTAAATTTCAATAAGTTGCGTGCGGCACAGCCTCAAAATATTTCTGTCGGCACCATGACGACTTGGAAAGAGGAACTTGACCGCCTGACGATGCCTTTCGATGCACAGGTTGTCGAAAATAATTTGTGCGTGCTGGAAGATTACATTAAGCTCTGTATCGACAACGGAGCAAAACCCGTCGGAATACTGTTCCCGTTCGCTACGGTCTTGAGGGAAAATTACAGTCGCGAAATTTTGACGCCACTTCGTCGCGAGCTCCGTCAGCTGGAAAAAATTTACAAATTTACATTCATCGACATGTTTGACGCACAAGCTGATTATGATTGCTTCAGTGACATGACGCATCTAAATTTGCGTGGCGCGAGCGTGATTTCTACAGCGATTGATTTTAGATTGCGTGGGAAAAATTTCCTGCCGCTCGAAAAAATTTCGCAACTCAACTATGAACAAATCTTTAACGTCTCGAACTCATTGACCAAAGACGACTACAACGATGCCCTCGAAAAATATTTTGAGCTTGCGGTAAAAAATATTCGCGGCAAGAAAAAAATTCGTGTGGGCTTCGTGTCCGATGATCCGTCAATGTGGTGCGGCGATAAGCTTTATAATCTCTTCGCGAAAAATAAGCGGTGTGAGACGACGTTTTTCCTCTGCCTGCAAAAAAGTTTTCGCGAGCAACAAAACATGCTTGACGATTTTCAGCGCGGCATTGAGCGATTCAAAGCGCGTGGCATTAACGTCGTCGCCGTTACAACCGATGAACAAACAGTGCCCGCGCAGGATTTGCTGATTATGTTGCGCCCGTATTTCCACTATCTGCCCAAGGCATTTGAGCTGTCTTCAATCGGCGCACAAACTCTGATGACTTATATCCCCTACGGCTTCAACATGACGAACTGGAACATTTACGACACGCCGATTTATCATGTCGGTTGGAAGTTGTTTTTCGATACGCGCTTCCATATCAATTTGTTGCAGCATGAATGTCGCACGGGAATGCCTCGCGGTTTGTACAGCGGTTATACAAAGCTCGACGCCTTTTATGATGACAAAGACAAGCTCACGTTCGATTGGAAGATGACGCGCCCCGACGCTAAGAAAATTATTTGGGCACCGCACTGGTCGATTGCCAGCGGCGTCTTTTACGCGACGTTCCAATGGAATTACAAATTCATGTACGAATTCGCCAAGGCTCACCCGGAAATTTCCTGGGTCGTCAAGCCGCACCCGATGCTTTTCGCCTCGGCTGTCGGTCACGGCGTTTTTCCAAGTGAAGAAAGTTTTAATCAATATCTCAAAGCTTGGGACGATTTGCCCAACGCAAAAGTCTTCAGCGGCCCTTACTATCAAGGACTCTTCGCAACTTCGGACGGCATGATTATGGACTGCGGCTCGTGGATTGGCGAATATCAATATACGCACAAGCCGATGATTTATCTGACTCGCGACACGCAGACTTTCAACCAACTTGGCAACGAGCTGATGAAAGTTCTTTATCGTGTCGACGGCAAAAATTTGCCCGCCATTGCCGCGCTCATGCAGAAGGTTTTCATTGACGGCAAGGACGACATGTTCGAGGCGCGCATGAAATTTTTCGACGAGAACATGAATTATTTCAAGACAAACG
>CAMZDU010000117.1 GCA_947305445.1 uncultured Selenomonadales bacterium | reverse complement strand
ATGCCGTGCCCCATGTCGACCGCCAAATCAATCGGACCGAGGGAGACTGCGCCGACGCCTGGCGTATTGGTTATGGCGTCAAGATTTTCCCAGCCGCGAACGCTTTCAATCTGCGGTAAGATACAAATTTCGTCAACGTTGCGTTCAAGGTAGTCGGGGTGACGATTGAAACGACCCGCACGGACAGCCGACGCTCCGAAGCCGCGATTGCCCCTAGGAGCGTAGCTCGCCCAATACATAATGTCTTCGGTCTCTTCGCCCGTTTCGACCTTGGGAATGATGATATTTTGAATGCCGCCGTCGAGGAGCTGTTTGATAATGCCCGTGCCCGCTTGCGGAATTCTAACAACGGGTGTCATATCGTAAGCCGCGATTGCCCTGGCAATATCCAAAATCGTCGTGATCGTGTGTCCGCCGTGTTCGCCGTCCACGAACAGCCAATCATAATTGCTCGTCGCCAAAATTTCCGCAACCTCAGCCGAAGTCGTCTCTTGCCCGACGCCGTACTGCAGGACGCCGGCTTCGATACCGTGCTTGAATTTATTGTACAGATAATCTTTCACCATCGCCATGAAAAAATCGCCTCCAAAAAATTTTTTACTTCACAAGAATAATTTTGTGGTAGAAATTTTTCAATCGACAATGTGGCGAATTGGTAAAGTTATTTTGTAAAAAGTTAATTTTATAAAAGCAACGGTTTAAGCGGCGCGGGCATTGCCGAGATAAAAAATTTTGCCATTTCTCGCGGCGTGTACTCGGAATAACCTAGACACCAATCATTCACCAGCTCTGAAACTCCGCGCAGAAAAAATTTCACGCAAAAATAAAGTTCCGCCGGAAGTTCATCCATGTTTTGTCGAGTTTTTATCCACTCCACAATCAAGTTAATCGCATGGTCATTCGTAGCATAGCGAAAAGAATTTTGCCCGACTGCATTTTTTAGCAGGTTCATATAAAAATTTTTGTCTTTAAGGACAATTTTCATCCACTTGCAAATCACGTCCTCGAAGGAATCGCCACGCCCTAACTTTGCAATCGACGCCTCGACCTCCTGATTGTAAATCCAAGCCATAAGCTCGTACTTGTCGTGGAAATGATTGTAAAACGTCGGCGACGTAAGTCCACAATTTTGAGTCAGTTCTTTAATTGTGATTTTGTCGACGGCTTTGAACTCGGTAAGTTCCCTGAGCGATTCGGCGAGCAAATCTTTTGTTGTCTGCTGAATAATCATTTGAATCAATCCTTAAAAAAAAGTTTTTGAATTTTTCTTCGCCATGCTCGTTTTTCCCTACTGATTTTTTTATGTAACGGCAGGGAACGCGTCGATGACAAAGAATTTTTATCGAAAAGTTTTTTGGAGTGATGACAATGCCAGTTAATCGCAAACCAAACTTCGACGAGCCGAAGCAAACCGCTCAAGCTCCCCAACTTGCCGAAGAAACTTTTATCCCCGAAGAGCCGCGCTGGTCATTGGACGAAATAATTTTGCCCGCCGAAGTCAAAGCGCAGATACTCGACGTGGCAACCTACTCGGAAAACGCGCATCGCGTGTTCGAGCTGTGGGGATTCAAACGCACGCATAAATTTTCGCGCAGAATCGGCGTCAATCTGTATGGGCCGCCCGGCACCGGCAAAACCATGGCGGCGCACGCAATCGCCCGCGCACTCGGCAAAAAAATTTTAATCGTCAACTACGCGGACATTGAATCAAAATACGTCGGCGAGACGCCGAAAAATATTCGCAAGGCTTTCGAGGCGGCCAAAGCCTCCGGCAGCATTTTATTTTTCGACGAGGCCGACGCAATTTTAAGCAAGCGTGTGACCAACATGACACAAGCGGTTGATGTCAGCGTTAATCAGACGCGCTCGGTGATGCTGATGTTGATGAATGAGTATCAAGATTTTATCATCTTCGCGACGAATTTTATTGAGAACTTCGACCCGGCATTCATGCGCAGAATTTCTATTCACGTCAAGTTCACGTTGCCCGACGAAGATTGCAGACGCAAACTTTGGCGCATGTACACGCCGCCGGAGGTGCCGAACAATCTTGATTTCGACGAGCTTGCAAAAAAATTCGACGGCATAAGCGGCTCCGACATTTCAAACGCCATTTTGAACGCCGCCTTCAAAGCCGCACGACTTAAGCTTGACGAATTGGACAAATCGCTTGTCTTCGAGGCCGTTGAAAATATTTTGGCGAGCAAGCGAGCCAATAGCGGCAATCTCTGATATAATGGCGGAAAATTTTTTCGAGGTGAACATTTTGAGAGCAACACAACTTTACGCGCCGACTCTTCGCGAGTCGCCGGCAGAAGCCGAACTCGTCAGCCACAAGCTGATGTATCGTGCAGGATTGATTCGCAAGGCGGCGGGCGGTTTGTATTCGTACTTGCCGCTTGGTTGGCGCACGATGAAAAAAATTATGCAGATTATTCGCGAAGAGATGGACGCCAAGGGCGGTCAAGAACTGATGATGCCGATTGTTCAACCCGCCGAAATGTGGCAGGAGTCCGGCCGCTGGGCGGTCTACGGCGATGAAATGATGCGTTTAAAAGATCGTCACGGCAGAGCTTTCGCGCTCGGTCCCACGCACGAAGAAATGATCACGACGCTTATCCGCGACGAGGTCAGATCGTACAAACAACTGCCGCTCATGCTCTACCAAATTCAAAACAAATACCGCGACGAAATTCGGCCGCGCTTCGGCTTGATGCGGAGCCGCGAATTCGTCATGAAGGATTTGTACTCCTTCGACCGCGACGTTGACGGCATGAATATTTCCTACGACAAAATGTACGACGCCTACTCGAAAGTTTTCACGCGTTGCGGATTGAAATTCCGTGCTGTCGAAGCCGACAACGGCGCAATCGGCGGCGGACATTCGCACGAATTCACAGTTTTGGCTCCGAGCGGCGAATCAAGCATTGCTTATTGCGAGGCGTGCAATTTCGCGGCGTCAGACGAGAAGGCCGAGCTTAAACTGATTCACGCCGACGCCGAAGAACTTTTGCCGCTGAAAAAAGTTTCGACCCCCGCCTGTCACACGATTGAGCTTGTCAAAAATTTTCTGCGCGTGCCGATTGAAAAGACGATTAAAGCCGTTGCCTTCATGGACGACGCAGAGAGATTGATTTTGGCGTTTGTGCGCGGCGACCACGAAGTCAACGAAATAAAAGTTATGAATTGCGTCGAGGGCGCGAATCATCTTTACATGGCGGACGAAAAATTAATCACGGCGGCGGGAAGTGTCGCGGGATTCATGAGCCCGATTGGAATTGACAAGGCAATTATCGTCATCGATCAAAGTGTTATGGAAATGTCAAACGCCGTGGCCGGTGCCAACGAAATTGACGCGCACTTTGTCAACGTCACGCCCAAAAGAGACTTCGACGCGAAAAAAATTATCGTCGCAGATATTCGCATGGTTCAAGTCGGCGACCCGTGTCCTCACTGCGGCGCGCCGCTCAAAATGACACGCGGCATTGAAGTCGGGCAAGTCTTCACACTCGGCAAAAAATATTCCGAAGCCTTGCACGCGACTTTCCTCGATGAAGACGGCGCGACCAAAACTTTCGAGATGGGTTGCTACGGAATCGGTGTCGGGCGCACGATGGCGGCGGCTATCGAACAGAACAACGACGCGGACGGAATTATCTGGCCGCGAGCGATTGCGCCGTTTGAAGTCGTCGTTGTGCCCGTTAACGCCAAGGACGACACTCAACTTGCCTTCGCCGAAAAAATTTACGACGAATTGCTTGCGGCCGGCGTTGACGTTTTGCTCGACGACCGGAAGGAACGCGCCGGCGTCAAGTTCAAAGACTGCGACTTAATCGGCTACCCGTTGCGCGTGACCGTCAGTCCGAAGACTTTGGCCGGCGGCAACGTCGAAATCAAAATCCGTCGCAGCGGTGAGTTCATGAACTTTGCTCGCAGCGAATGCGTCGAAAAAATTTTGGACTTACTCAAAAATTTATGACAATCGCTTGCAAATAAAAAAAATCCTTTCCGTCAGCGCGGCGAGGATTTTTTTTTTGGCGGCGTGAAAATTCGGCATGAAAAAATATTTTGACGACGCGGCAGGTAAAATTCGCTATGGCGTGGAATTTTATAATGAATTTTTTGCGGAAGGAGATTGATACAGTGGATGCCAAGCTCGTCAACCCGATAATTGATGCATTTATGGAAGTTATGCCGCAGATGGGTTTTCCACTCCCGCGGCGTCTCAGGGTTTATCTTCAGGACAAAAACGTCATAAGTAACGGCGTAACAGTTACAGTCGGTTTTACGAGGCAAATGCGCGGCAATGTGATTTACAACATGACGGAGGAAACGGCGAAATATATCGCTTCGACAATGATGATGGGCGTGCCCGTCACCAAATTCGGCGAGCTGGTGCAAAGTGCCATTCGCGAAATGTGCAACATGCTCACCGCACGAGCTGCAACAAACTTCACTCAAATGGGGTTGGACGTCGACATCACCACGCCGCAACTGATGCTCGGCGCAGACATCACGACCAAAATCAGCGACGGAAATTATCTAAACGTCGAAATGGAATTGGGAGAACACCGAATCGACATTGCCCTTTCGGTAGACCGTGAAGTTTGAAACGCAATTTCCCCGCCTTGCGCGGGATTTTTTTTAACAGTAGACGACCCCTCAAGGAGGTTTTGTCGATGAAAAAAATTTTAATCGTCGACGACATGACTGTGCCGCTGATGATGACTGAAAATATGTTGTCCGGCAAATACCAAACTTTTTGCGCCTCATCGGCCAAAGAAGCAATGGAAATTTATCGCAAAGAAATGCCCGACATGATATTGTCCGACTTCCGTATGCCCGGCATGACCGGCTATGAAATGCAAATCGAGTTGCAAAACGAATTCCATAAAAAAATTCCGTTCATGTTCATGACGGCCGAAAAAAGCGAAGAGGTCGAAAGCCGAAGTTTCGACAACGGCGCAATGGAATATATCCACACACCTTAACAACCGG
>CAMZDU010000116.1 GCA_947305445.1 uncultured Selenomonadales bacterium | reverse complement strand
CTTGCCCGAACTGGAACGGCAAATGAAAGACTTTAGCAGTTTTTCCATTGTCGAGCGGGCACGCGGCGGATTGGACATTCACCTGCACACGGATCACGTTGGCAAGACATTGGAGCAGGCAATCGGCTGGGGTCCGCTCTCCGAAGTCAAAATCACCAACATGAGCGAAGTGCACGTCTTGCCCGCACACGAAGCACTGATGAAAGTCGCCGCACTTGCTGTGGCCAAAGATTCCGACGAGGCACAACGACTTCAGGACGCCGGCGCATCAATTCTCGTTTCGGGCAGCGAGGAGTCTTCGCCGTCACTGGCAGAGATAATCGGCGCGGCTCATTCGGACTTAGCGTCAAGCTATGTCCTCGTCGCGTCAAGCCCAGATTATCGATTGGTTTTCCGTCAAGCAAAGCGGCTGTTGGGCGGACGTGTTGAATTGGTTTTGGCTGACACGTTCGAGAACACATTGTCCGCGCTGAAAAAATTTTCGCCGAGCTTAACGGCCGCCGAGAACGCAAAAATCATGTCGCAATTTTAAGGAGAAATTTTTATGAAGAGTCTTCTAAAATTTTTACTGATAATATTTTGCCTAAGCTCGTTGCAAACTACGGCTTACGGAGCACATCGCGTTATAATCGATACCGATATGGGCGGCGACGACGCGGCGGCTATTGTCTTGGCGGCAAAAAGTCCCGCGATTAAAATTGAAGGCATTACGGTTGTTGCGGGAAATGTCAGCTTGGAACAAGCGGCAAAAAATGCGTTGATGACTTTAGAAATTGTCGGCAACAACGTGCAAGTTTACAAAGGCGCAGAAAAATCTTTTGCCGGCATCGATAGCAAAACTGTCCCTGTTTACGGCTCGGACGGCATGGGCGACGCCGATTTGATTCACCCGAAAGGCTCGGCGAGTTCAAAGAGCGCGATTGATTTTATTTTGGAGACGGTCAGAGAAAATCCCGACGAAATAGAAATTGTTGTGCTCGGACCGGCAACGAATGTCGCGCTTGCCATTGATAAAGACCCCGTAACCATGAGCCGCGTAAAAAAATTTTGGTCAATGGGAACAGCCGGCTTCGGCGAAGGCAATGCCACGCCCGTCGCCGAGTTCAACGTTTACAAAGACGCAGAGGCTTACAAAATTTTGCTCGATTTGGGCGTGCCGACGACGGTTATTGGTTGGGACATTATGAACGATAAAAAACTTTGTTTCAACAGAAAAATTTTGGACAAGATGAAAACTTCTTCACCCGCGCAAAAATTTATCGCCGTTGCCAACGAAAAATATTTTGAGTTCTGCCGGGACGTGGAAAAGATAGAACACATGCCGCTTAGCGACGCAGTGTTGACGGCTGCCATCGCCTGGGAAGATTTTGTTCAAGAAACGGCCGTTTGCCACGCAAGCTGCATGACGGATAAAAATGAAACCTACGGGCAAGTGATCTTCTACCGTAAAAATTATACTTACGACACCATGCCGCCCTTTGAAAATTACGCCGTCGAAGTTGTCACGAAAATAAAGTCGGCGGAATTTATTTCGCGCTACCAAAAAACTTTAAGGAGCTGATTACATGCTGGAAGATCGAAAAGCGGAGCTGACTGCTCTGCGCGACAAGCTGAACGAAATGGGGAATTCACTTTGACATTGTTCGCAAAGAAGACAAAATTGCCGAACTCGAATACAAAATGGGCGAGCCGACTTTTTGGGACAACCCCGACTCCGCGCAAAAAATCACGCAAGAATTAAACGACCTCAAGTCCGGCATCGACACTTACAAAAATTTGTTGGCCAAGTTCGACGACGCGCAAATACTTCTGGAACTCGCGCTGGAAGAGGACGACCTGTCGCAGGAGGCTGACATTGCGGCGGAAATTTCTGACATTGAAAGCGGCCTGGAAAATCTGCGGCTGGAAGTCATGCTCAGCGAACCCTACGACGGCAACAACGCGATTTTGACGTTACATGCGGGCGCGGGCGGCACCGAAGCGCAAGATTGGACGCAAATGCTCCTGCGCATGTATGTACGTTGGGCGGAGCGTCACGGCTTTGAAGTCGAGACCGTTGACTTGTTGCCCGGCGACGAAGCCGGCGTCAAGAGTGCGTCGCTGTTCATTAAAGGGCACAACGCTTACGGCTATCTTAAATCCGAAAAAGGCATTCATCGTCTCGTGAGAATTTCGCCGTTCGATTCAAATGCGCGGCGTCATACGTCGTTCAGCGCGTGCGACATCATGCCGGAGATTGACGACGCGGTCGAAGTCGATATAAATATGGCCGACGTTCGCGTCGACACTTATCGGGCAAGCGGCGCGGGCGGTCAGCACATCAACAAAACTTCTTCTGCCGTTCGCATGACGCATATTCCCACGGGAATTGTCGTGCAGTGTCAGAACGAGCGTTCGCAGATTCAAAACCGCGAGCGTTGCTTGAAGATGCTCCGCGCCAAACTTTTCGAGCTTGAGCTTGAGAAGAAGGAAGTCGAAATTGCCGGACTCGAAGGCGACTTGAAAAAAATCGAATGGGGCAGCCAGATTCGCTCCTACGTCTTCCAGCCTTATAAGCTTGTAAAAGATTTACGTACGGGCGCAGAAACCGGCAACGTTCAGGCGGTAATGGACGGCGACTTAGATCCGTTCATTCGCGCTTATCTGGCCGCCAAAGCTAATGTCAGGTTATAGGTGATAGCTTACAGTCTAAGTCCCTTCTATAAGCTAAAACGGAGTGCACATTATGAAAAAATTTTTAGCCGCAATACTCATCTTGCTGGTAGCGGTCTTCGCGTTCGCACAATTCGCCGTGCCCACCGCGCTGACAAATTATCTTAAAGCCAAAGTCACCGAGCTGACCAAAGCGCAGGAAGTTTCATTGCGATTGGATTCGTTGCCGAGCGCGAAGATTGCAATAGGTTACGTCGACAAACTTTATTGCGAAACCGACGACGCACAAATCGGCGAACTCAACTTGAAGCAGGCGGTGCTCGACGGTTCGTCGCTACACATCAACATTAAAGAATTGCTTTTCCCGACGGACGGTATCAGCCGCGAAGAACACACCAACCGTTGTTTGCAGTCGGCGGGCAATCTTGAGTTAAGCGGCATTATAACCGAGGACGCGTTGAAAAATTTCCTCGCCGAAAAAGTTGACCGCTTGCAGGAGCCAAAAGTTACAATGACGCCCGAAGGCATCACCGCTTCGGCAAAAGTCAGTATCCTCGGCAGAGATGCGGACGTTCAAATCGGCGGACAAATTCTCGCCCGCGAAGGTGACCTCTACTTCCACATGACGTACATAAACGTCGAGAATGCAATCTTGCGCCGCGTCAATCTGGATAAATTTCTAGGCGATTTCAACTTAACCGAAGCCGTCAAAATGCCGTTCGGTTTGCAATTCCGCACGGTGGAGATGCGCGACGGCGAAGCTTTCGTCAAGGCGACACGCAACTAGCGGAGGATTAAACATGTTCAAAATTTTGGTGTGGGACTGCATCGGCATAAGCGCACAATGGCTCAATAATATTGCCGACACAAAAGACATCGACATAGTTGACACGATAACGCCCGATAAGCCCGCGCAGGAAATTTTACTCAAGCGCGACGCCTGGGACTGGCTGTTGATTTTTGAGCGGGACTCACGAAATTTTTTTGATGCGACCGTTCAAATGTTAAGTTTGCCACCCGACAAGGTGATTTACGCGCTGGACATCATCAGCTGGTTGCAACACCCCAAAGCCGCCTTCGCGCTGATAAATCCGTCTACGGGCGGGCTTGCGATTCATCTGCATTTAAACTTTGAAATCAGTCAGCAGTTGAATAAATTTATCTCTTGCACGGTCGAAGACCTCTCGTACGTCGCAACCGCCAAAGACAACGTAGTTATGCGTTACATGTACACGAAGCGCGTCAACTTCGCGGAAAACGATATGAAACTTTTTCATGCACTGGCGAAAAAATATTACGGCGTCGACGACAGCGCGGGCTACTTCCTTGACCTGGGCGCGAATATCGGCACGACAGGAATTTATTTTTGCAAAAAGCTTGCACCGAATTTAAAGTTGCTTGCCTTTGAGCCGGACGCCGAAAATTTTAAGCTCTTGCGAATCAATACAATCCTCAACAACATGGAAGATAAAGCGACGCTCGTCAACTGCGGTCTCGGTGAAAAATTCGACACTTTGACCATGTACAGGAATTTATCCAACCCCGGCGGCAACGGCATGTTTAATCATTTGTTGCCTTCCGAGCGCAACGCTCCAACCGAATCGATTAAAATTATTTCCCTCGACAGTTACCTTGCCGAAAATAAAATCGCGGCAGAAGAAGTAAAATATATTTGGATTGATACGGAAGGTTTCGAGGCGCAAACTTTGTTCGGCGCGAAAAATCTTTTGGCAAAAAATCCCGCGCCCGTTTTCATGGAGTTTAATCCCATGGCCTGAAACAAAAGCGGTCATTTCGACAACATGCTCAATCTGCTGAAATCGGTCGGATATACGCACTATATTTTAATTCTTGAACTTGAACAGACCGTTGAAGAAAAAATATATTCGATTGACGAGCTTTGCAATTTCAAAAATTCAACGGCTTGGATCGGTTCGCTCGGCGATATATTTCTTATCAAAGCGCAATAATTTGGAATTGGGAATTGTGATGAAAAAATTTTTTTACAATCGCACGCTGTTAATCGTAATCGCTGTCGGATTGTTTGCCGCGCTGATTATTGCGGGCCAACGCTACTTTGTCGAGAGCAACAACAATCAAGTCGACATGGCGGTTGACTTCAGGGACATTGCCGACTTGGCCGAGCGCGAAGGCCTTGACCTCGACGACGTACTTCGACAGACTAAGACCGCGGGCATTACGTCTTTGGCGGTTTATGATTCGACATTGGAACGCCTCACTCGTGCGGGAAAAGTTTTCGCGCTGGCCGGTAACGATATTTTGGCGAATTATCAGAGCGGCACGCTGACTCACGACTTGTGGCGGCAGACGATTGAATTCGACTTGATTGCGCCAGGCAGAGTTTATT
>CAMZDU010000115.1 GCA_947305445.1 uncultured Selenomonadales bacterium | reverse complement strand
ATATTTTTTTCGTAAGCTTTGGAAAATTCGACGCGCTCACCAATTTCGACGACCGATTGACTGTGCGCCACGCGTGTACACATTTTAATTATGACGGGCGTGTCGTAAGTCTCGGAAATTTCGTAGGCAAGCTTGGCGAAGTTCAAAGCCTCGGCGGAGTCGCTCGGCTCAAGCATTGGAACTTTGGCGGCGATTGCGTAGTGTCGGCTGTCCTGTTCGTTCTGTGAAGAGTGCATGCCCGCGTCATCGGCAACGACGACGACCAGACCGGCATTGACGCCCGTGTAACTTAGCGTGAAGAGCGGGTCGGCCGCGACGTTCAAGCCGACGTGTTTTTGTCCGCAGAAGGCGCGACGACCTGCCAGCGACGCTCCGAATGCCGACTCCATTGCAACTTTTTCATTCGGTGCCCACTCGCAGTAAATGTCGTCGAACTTGACGGCCTCCTCGGTTATTTCGGTTGAAGGCGTGCCGGGTAGCTCGACACGAACGCGACGCCCGCTTCCCACAGCCCACGAGCAAGTGCCTTGTTGCCCAACATCAGTGATTTCATCAAAACATCTCCCAAAAATTTTGTGCGTGATTCATGCGTTGCCGCTGAAAGCTCCGCGCCGTAACATGCGCGGCAATGACAAACTTTGATCATTATCGCACAGAACATGAAATTTTGCCACAAATTTATTTTTATTTTTACGGGCATCGGCCTCCACAAAATTCACCGACAAACGGCCTACGCGGAATGATTGACAGGATATGATTGAACTTGTAAAATTGGCGGCGAACGGAGGCGGTTTGACTTTATGAAATATAAACGTGTAGTTCTGAAGTTGAGCGGCGAAGCTCTGGCCGGCGAAAAAAGTTTCGGCATATATCCGCCCGTGGTCGAGAGCATCGCCCGGCAGATTAAACGAGTTCGCGAAGCCGGTCTTGAAGTTGCAATCGTGGTCGGCGGCGGAAATATCTGGCGCGGGCTTAGCGGTGCGGCCAAAGGCATGGATCGTGCCTCGGCCGATTACATGGGCATGTTAGCCACGGTTATGAACGCACTGGCCTTGCAGGACGCGCTTGAACAGCTGAAGGTTTTTACCCGCGTGCAGACGGCAATCGAGATGCGCGAAGTTGCCGAGCCTTACATTCGTCGCCGCGCAGTTCGTCATCTGGAAAAAGGCCGCGTCGTCATATTCGGCGCGGGCACCGGCAATCCGTATTTCTCCACGGACACCACAGCGGCTTTGCGGGCGGCGGAAATCGAAGCGGACGTTATCTTAATGGCCAAGCGCGGTGCCGACGGTATCTACGACTGCGACCCGAATCGCTTTACCGACGCAAAAAAATTCGACTCAATATCTTACATCGACATTTTGAACATGGGACTGCACGTCATGGATTCCACGGCGACCAGCCTTTGCATGGACAATCATATTCCGCTCGTCGTGTTCAACATTGACCATCACGAAAATATTTATCGCGCCGCAATCGGCGAGACAATCGGCACTACGGTTAATTAGGAATGTGAAATTAGGAATTGTGATTCGGTTGTATTAATTCCTAATTCCTAATTGCAAGAAGGAGGCATTTACAATGACTACAGACGTTATCAAATCGGCGGAAGATCGGCTCGGCAAAACTCTCGACGGCCTCAAAAAAGATTACGGCACACTCCGCGCAGGACGCGCCGCACCCAGTCTGCTCGACAAAGTCATGGTCGACTATTACGGCTCGGCAACGCCCGTTAACCAAATCGCCAATGTCACTGTGCCCGAACCGCGCATGATTATGATTAAGCCCTACGACCGCACCTCGCTTAAAGACATCGAACGCGCCATTCAAAAATCTGACTTGGGTTTGACGCCCAACAGCGACGGCACAGTCCTTCGTCTGGCAATTCCTCAGCCCACGCAGGAACGCCGCAAGGAACTTGTCAAAGTCGTCGGCAAGAAGGCCGAAGAAGCTAAAGTCGCCATGCGCAATATTCGCCGCGACGCCAACGAGTCAATCAAAAAGCTCGAAAAGGGCAAGCAGATAACCGAAGACGACCGCAAGGACGCGCAGGAAGAAATGCAAAAACTTCTCGACAAATATATCAAACTCGTTGACGGCGCACGCGTTGCCAAAGAAAAAGAAGTCATGGAAGTTTGACCAATGTGGACGAGCGACGGCGACTTGCTTGCGCGGGTCGACAAAGACAAATTGCCGCGGCACGTGGCAATCATAATGGACGGAAACGGACGCTGGGCTAACGGACGCGGGCTTTTGCGGAGCGCGGGGCACGTCGCCGGCGTCAAAACTCTCAAAAACATCTTGAAGACGGCGGTCAATCTTCACCTCGAAGCATTGACTGTTTACGCGTTCTCAACGGAAAATTGGAAGCGGCCTCATACCGAGGTCGACTTTTTAATGCAGTTGTTTTCTGAATATCTGGAACGCGAGAAACTCGAAATGCACCAAAACAACGTCCGCATAAAATTTCTCGGCCGCACGGAAGATTTCGCGCCGGCTTTGCAAAAACTTATGCGCGAGTCCGTCGAACTCATGAAACACAACACCGGCGTCAAATTCAACGTGGCAGCCGATTACGGCGGGCAGGACGAAATCATTCGTGCCGCACAAAAATTGGCGCGGCGTGTGGAGCGCGGCGAGCTGTCGCCCGAAAATATTTCAATCACATTTTTTGAAGACGAGCTGGATACCGCAGGGCAACCGCCGGTTGATTTGATGATTCGTACGAGCGGCGAAATGCGCGTCAGCAATTTTTTATTGTGGCAGGCTGCCTACGCCGAATTCTGGTTCACCGACACGCCTTGGCCCGAATTCACGCCCGAAGAATTTGTCGACGCCCTTGTCGACTTCGGCAAACGCAATCGTCGTTTCGGCGCGGTCAACAGTTAAGGAGAAATTTTTATGACACAGGCTCCCGCAGTCTCAGTAATCATTCCGATGTACAACGCGGAAAAATATATCGGCGAGTGCTTGGAAAGTCTTTTGGCGCAGACGTTTCAAGATTTTGAGGTTATTGTGGTTGACGACTGCTCAACCGATTCAAGCCGTGAAATCGTCGAAAGTTATGCAAAAAAATTCGGCGGACGTTTGAAGCTCTCGCGCACATCGAAAAATTCGGGGGCGGCTGGTACTCCCCGCAACAAAGGTCTGTTCCTTTCACACGGCGAATATGTTTTTTTTGTGGATGCCGACGATTTAATCACGTTGACCGCGCTGGAGGAACTTTACACGCTCGCCAAAGATTTCGACACTGAAGTTGTCTACTGCGAAAATTATTACGTTACGGATTTTGAGTTCAGCGAAGTTGTTGTTCATTGTCCGCAATCGACTGGAGCGACAGTTGACAAGCCGACTTTTGAACCCGATGATTTTCGAGAGCGTTTGGATAGAATTCGGCAATATCTTTACGTCGTCACGGCGGGACTGAAGTTGATTAAGCACGACTTGTTGTTGGAGCACGAAATTTTCTTTCCGAATATCAAAAATCGTGAGGACGACATTTGGACGTGGAATTTGGTTTTTCACGCAAAAAAATTTCTGCGCGTGCCCAATGCCGTGTACATTGTTCGATTGTCCGACAATTCGATAACTCGCACCGAAAGAAAACACGCGGACGAAATAAATTTCTGGCTCAACCCCGTTATCCTCGGCTTGAAAAATTTGGACGAGATTTTGAGCCGCGTGGAGTTTTTCAATCAAAACCCGCAGTACCGTTACGCAATGTTGTTTTATTTTGTCGAAGTCAGCTTCAGGTTTCTTCAAAATCAAACTGCTGAAAAGCCGTCGCTTTTAGTTTACGACGCGATTAGGGAAAAATTTTCAGAAGTGCTCGGCGAACATGACGTTTTGGTTGCATTGCTGTGCTCGTTCATAAACGCACAACAAAAATTCATTGCCGATCAACGACAACGGATTAGCGAAATCGAACGAAAACTTGGGGAGAAATTTTAATGAGCAATTTCCCTGCAATTTCCGTAATCATTCCGCTGTACAACGCGGAAAATTTTATCGGCGAGTGCTTGGAAAGTCTTTTGGCGCAGACGTTTCAAAATTTTGAAGTTATCGTCGTTGACGACTGCTCAACAGACAATTCCGTTGCCGTTGTCGAAAATTATGCAAAAAAATTCGGCAGACGGCTCAAGCTTTCGCGCACGCCGAAAAATTTCGGTAGCGGTGCCCGACCGCGTAACAAGGGCTTAAAACTTTCTCGCGGTGAATTCGTCTTCAACATGGATAACGACGATTTACTCGTGCCGACCGCGCTGGAAGAACTCATGACGCTTGCCGAAAATTTTTCTGCCGACGTTGTCTATTGCGAAAAATATTATCGTGCGCGAGCCGACCTCAGCGAAGTTCGTATCTGCAGTGAGCAGACGGGCAATTTGATTGAGGAGCCGACGCTTGAGACCGACGACCCGGCTTTGCGCGTACAGGCGATATTGGACGGCAGATTTTGGGTGGCACCGTGGAGCAAACTCGTAAGACGCGACCTTTTGCTTGAGCATGAAATTTTTTTCCCACCGTGCAAAATCTCCGACGACGATATTTGGACGTGCGAGCTGATTTTCTGCGCGGGAAAAATTTTGCGCGTGCCGAACACGGTTTACGTCAATCGGATTACGGACGATTCGTTGTCGCGAATTGACAGGACGCCCGCGCATGAAATAATTTTTTGGCTTGACCCGCTCGTCAGCGGATTGAAATCTTTTGATGACTTCATGGGCGAAATAAATTTTTTCCGGCAAAATCCGCAGTATCGATTGGCGATTTTGGATCACTTGATTAACGGCCGCACTTTTGCGCAAATCAACAGATACTGCGAAAAAATTTCGCCCGTTGAAATTTACGAGACTATCCGCCGAAATTTTGCCAAAGATTTTGGGCAACATGATGTTTTGTTCGCGTACCTTTGCACGCTTGTCCACGAGCAGCGAAAAAATTTGCGGCTTTGCGACGAGCAACTTCGGCAATAAAAATTTTTTGAGGAAGTGATTGACCCCTTGGCTTTAAGAATTATCACGGGGATTATTGGCATTGCTATTGCGGCGTTCGTAATTCAATACGGCGG
>CAMZDU010000114.1 GCA_947305445.1 uncultured Selenomonadales bacterium | reverse complement strand
CCGTCGCACGGACGAAGGCACTGGCCGCCAAATCGTCGGCAAACTTTAGCGGCGCAAGTCCGACTTTTGTGCGTTCGATATTGACCAGCCGCAAGACTTCCTGCGGAAAGTTTCGCGTGTCGACTTTCTGAGTCCAACGTGCCGCGTCTCGTGAACCGAAAATTTGCTGTGCCGCAGAGGCATTGCCGAAGATCAACGCCGCGATTAAAATTATTGCCGCCACGCTCAAGAAAAATTTTTTCATGTCAATCACCTCGCAGGTTGAAACATCAGTTAACTTGCCATCAATTATAATATCGCATTGTTAAGGAAGTCTTGGCAAATTATTTCGGATATAGTCGGCAATGGTCTCGCCGATAATTTTTTTGCCGCGCAGAGCCGGATGCAGTCCGTCGGGGGTCAGCTCGGTGCGAAGATAACCTTTGTCGTCGGTGAGTGCGGCGGCCGTGTCGACGTGATAAGGCGTCTGCATAATCCACAGATTAATTTTTTCGCGAGCCTCGCGCCAATCTTCGTCGGTCAAGTAAATTCCTCGTCGGGCAATGATTTCCGGATTCATTGAAGTCAGCGTGCAAAAGACGGGCATAATTTCGTTAGTCAAACATTTGTCGCGCAAGGTCTCCAAATTTTTTATGACAGCCTCGCTCGTCAACCCCGTGCGAATGTCATTGACACCGGCCATAATCAGCAACACTTTCGGGCGGAAGGGCAACACGTCGTTGTCGAAGCGGTCGAGCATATTTTGAGTTGTGTCGCCACTGCGTGCCAAATTTTTAATCGGAAGGTCGCAATAAGTTTGCCATTGACACGAAAGCTGGCCGGCGGGAATGTAAGACGCGCCGCCGTGGCTTATACTGTCACCGAGCACGGCAATGTTTACGGGCATTCTCACCGTGAAAAATTTTCGTTCGGACCAATCGCTTAACGGATGCTTGTTGCCGTCGATTACGCGCACCTGCCAATAATATTCGCCCGCCCCGGTGAAGGGCGTCCAATCCGTTACGCGGTTTAAACCTTCGCTGTTAATCAGCTCGCGAACAACTGTATCACGCGGCGTGTCAAGTTTGACGACGCGCACTTGATAAAATTGCGTCATCGGTAGCGGTTCCCAAGAATACGTTGGATAGAGCGGCGCGTAGTCCATTTGCTCAAATTCTGCGGTCGGGAGCGGCGGCAGTAATTTTTTTGCGGCTTCGACACTCCCGCCGAAGAACACCATGCACGTCGACAACATCAGCGATAAAAATTTTTTTAAATTCATTGCGAGAGCCTCCAATTAAAATCGTTTCAAGTGCGGCAATTATATCACGTTCGCGGGCGCAGTAAAACCTGCAAGCTTAATCGTCTCCGCCGCAAAAAAAATCTGCAGGTTAATTTTTTTTCATGGAGAATACGATTAACATTACGGACAGAAAATTATCGACGGAAGGAGAATTTCCTATGAAGCTCTTAAAATTTTTCGCGTCGGTCGTGCTGACGATTCTCCTGGCGCAGAGCACAACTTTTGCCGCGATGCCGGAGATCTCCGCCGGCGAAATGTACTTCGACGTGTTTAAAGGTTGCTACGTCCTCAAAGGCAACGTGCACGTCGTGGCGAACAATCACGGCTTTCAAGCGATTATCACTGCCGACGAAGCACTTGTCAACGTCGTCAAGCAGAAGTGCCGGGCTGAAGGCCACGTCAAGCTTGCGCAGGAGGATATAACTTTCAGCTGCGACCGCGCCTATTTACAATGGCAAACCAAAACTGCCGAAGTCATCGGCTCGGTAAAGTTCTCCAACAAAAAAAGCGTCGCGATAACTTCCGACACTGCGGTTTTTAATTGGCGCGACAAAATCGTCGACTTCTACGGCACCGTCACACTCAAGGCCGACAAAAAAGTTAAACTCGCCGACGGAATTACTCTCGACGGCAAAACTTATCAGCACGTGCAGTATAACGTCGTCGAGAACACGATTCTTGCGCTCGACAAAACTTTCGACGCGCCCGAAATCATAATTCCCGAAATAGACAGCGATTAATTGTCGACTTCAAATCCAAGAGGGGGTAATTGTTTTGCGAAAAATTATTTTGCTGACGGCGGTAATTTTTTTCGCGCTGATGAGCACGACGTTTGCGGCGGCGCGTAACGACGTCGGCGTTGTCATTGTCGGCGGCGCGGAGTTCAAGACCGACGATTACTATAAAATCATTCAGAACGAGATAAAACCGTCGAACGGCACGAAAGTTTTTGTCGGCAACGAACTGCAGACGCGCTACAAAAAATATTGGCTTAACAACGGCTATATCGGCGAGCAGACTCCGCAAAAGGAAGATTTGATTCAATTTGCGGCGGCGAGCGGCTGCGGTAAGATTGTTTGCCTAATCGTCACCGACACCGTCGACAAGCAAAACAGCTCCAATCATCGTCAAAAAAATCGCGTCTCGGTGCAGATTGACGCTTACCTTTGCACGCCGACGAATGTCGTTGACGTGTTCTTTGCAAGCGACGACGAAACTTCAAAAGGCAGTCCTCTGCGTGCACGGCGCGGCGCGTTCAAAAAATGTTTAAAAGAAATTGGCCAATCGCTCAACAGCGAAATTTAATCGACAAAAAAATCCTCGGCGAGATTGCCGCGTGCAAACTCGTCGAAGGATTTTTTATTTTGCTCGGCGCGGCCTCGCTGGTAAAGTTCATCGACACGCCGTCGGAAAAATTTTTGATTGCTACGGTCGGATTTTTCGCGGGCAGAATTTTCGCGGCGGGCATGACAGAAAAATTTTTCGCACGCCTGTCCGTCAAGGTGCAGACCATCTTCCGAAAAAAAATTCACGCGCAAATATTCGAGCGGGAAATTTCGAGCGGCGAGCTGTTGACGCTGACTTTCGACGCGCTCCGAGCAATCGACGATTTTTTTCTGAAGGTCGCGCCGTCAATAATCTCCGCGATAATTTTTCTGCCGCTGTTCACAATTTGCGCGGCGGTGACGGATTTGTTGACGGCGGCAATTTTGCTGGTGACGTTGCCGGTCGCGCCGTTGTTGTTGTGGTTAATCGGCAAGGCCACGGCCGAAAAAAATTCTCGTGCGTGGGCTGAACTGCAAAGACTCAACGGCGACTTCCGAGAAATTTTATCGGCAATCACGACGCTTAAAATGTTCGATCGGCTTGAGGCCGGCGCAAAAAAAATTCGCGAGGCTTCGCAAAAATCTTCGGCGGCAACACTCGACGTGCTCAAATTGGCGTTCGTGTCGTCGTTCGCGTTGGAGCTGATAACCACGCTGTCAATCGCGCTGGTCGCCGTGACGTTGGGCTTGCGATTAATTTCCGGCGGCGTGGAATTTCAAGCGGCGTTGTTCCTATTGTTGCTCGCGCCGGAATTTTTTTTGCCCGTGCGCAAATTCGGCGTTGCTTTCCACGTGATGACAGCGGCTCGCTTGTCGTTGGAGCGGCTGAAAAAATTTTTGTTGTCGGAAATTGTTGACGGCTCTGCAGAAAAAATTTTAACGCCGCCGACGATTGTGGTCGACGACGTGAGTTTCACCTATCCGAAAAAATTTTCGCCGACGCTTTGCAACTTGAGCTTGACGTTCGCGGCGGGGAAGGTGACAGCATTAATCGGCGAGAGCGGCGCGGGCAAGTCGACTTTGCTGAAAATTTTGGCGGGACTGTTAAAACCCGACAGCGGAAAAATAATTCCCAATTCCTCATTACTAATTCCTAATTGCACTTACTCGCCGCAAGCTCCGCATTTGTTCGCCGCGCCGCTGAAAGAAAACTTCACGATGTTTGACACGCTCGACGACACGGAGCTGACAAAATTTTTGTCCATGCTGAATTTGTCGACGCTTGACCTTAACGCGCCGCAAAAATTAAGTCGCGGACAACTGCAACGGCTCGGCGTGATTCGCGCCCTGCTAAAAGACGCGCCGATAGTTTTGCTCGACGAACCGACTGCCGGGCTTGACGACGTTACGGAGCAAAAAGTTTTGTCGCTGATAAAAAATTTCTCGACGCGCAAAACGATTGTCATTGCCACGCACAGAGCCGCCGTGATTGAGTTCGCCGACGCAATCGCGACACTCGATCCATAACGAAAAACGCGAGTTGTACCAATTATTTTCGGCGAGGAGATTTTACCATGAAAAAATTTTTAATAGCGGCGATGATCTTTTCCGAAATGACTTCGGTAGCCGCGCAAGAACTTCCGCCCGAAGTCGACGAAGGCATTTCCCGCGTCAAGCAGAAGACTTTTGATTTTAGCATTGAGACGAGATTTTTTGCGCCGAATTTGAACGCACAACTTAAATCGGCCGACTTTCATTGGAGCGGCGGACGCGTTGACTTGCGCGACGATTTAAATTTTACACGCGGCGAAACTCCCGAAATTTTGTTGCGATATAAAAATTTTTCACTGGACTGGATTCATCTGCACGGCGCGGGGAAAAGTTCCGGCGGCGCGATGAATTTCGGCGGACAAAATTTAAGCGGCAAGCTCGATTCGCGAAGTGACATTCACTTCGTCAAATTAAAACTCGACCGTGAAATTATTTCGCTTATGGGTTCGGGCTTGGAATGGAACATCGCGTTAAACGCCGTCGGCTGGCACGGCTTTGCACGCGGTGAAAATTCCTCCGCAACAAAAAATTATTTCGCCGTCGTGCCGAGCGTCGGGCTTAAGCTTTATATGAGGATTCGTCCGCGGCTGGACATCTACGCGCAATTTTCGGGATTGCCGTTTGGTCGTCACGGTCACTTTGCAGATTTTGAGTCAGGCATAAAATATTTTCCGCGCAAAAATTTTTCAATCGGTGTGGGCTGGCGGCGGATTGACTTCAAATTGCGGCGCGGCGGCGATATGGGCAAATTCGTCCTCAACGGACCGTTTATCGGTCTGCGTTATGACTTCTGAAAAAATGACGAGCATTATTGAGCGGCGGTCAAAAGATCTGCACACGCTCGCCGCCGAAACGTTTTGAGATTTTTGATAAAAGTCTGAAGACAAAAAATAAAAATTCTCGCTATTGAACAGGTGATTATAATTGATTATCATATGCGGTGAACTGCTCGCCGCCTAAAGAGGCGGGAGCTTCCTGGATCATAGAGGTCGCGCCGAGCTTGCGTCTTATTTCCTCTCACACAGGCTTTACTTTCCG
>CAMZDU010000113.1 GCA_947305445.1 uncultured Selenomonadales bacterium | reverse complement strand
ATTTTGCTTATTTTTTATCTCTACACTTTACCAACACGCTCTAAGCAGATTGATTCCTGTGAATTAGTGGTAGCTGATTTGCGTTTGTCCATTCGTTGAATCAGCCAACTGACGACCGCCATACTTGCAAAACTTTTGCCGTTGTGTTAGAGTATTCGCGGTTTAAGAAATTTCAACGTCGTGCTCGGTGCGACTGCAAAATTTTTTTTGGGAGGTTCATTTTTATGGCAGTCAGTTTGAAAAAAGGACAGAAGGTTGACCTCACGAAGACTAATCCCGGCCTTAAAGAAATTTTAATCGGTCTCGGCTGGGACACCAACAAGTATGACGGCGGCAAAGATTTCGACCTGGACGCTGCGGCGTTCCTGCTTAACGGCGGCGGCAAAGTCAACTCCGACGCTGACTTCATTTTCTACGGCAATCTCAAGCACGCCTCGGAAAGTGTCGAGCACATGGGCGACAATCTTACCGGCGCGGGCGAAGGTGACGACGAGGAAATTAAAATCGACCTCAGTAAAGTTCCCGCCGACATTGAGAAAATCGACTTCACCGTCACGATTATGAAGCCGACGAGCGCAAACAAAACTTCGGCCAAGTCGAGAACGCTTTTATTCGCGTCATCAACTTGGCGAACAACGAAGAACTCATTCGCTATGACCTGGGCGAAGATTTTTCCATTGAGACCGCGGTTGTCATCGGCGAGCTTTATCGCAATAAAGGCGAGTGGAAATTCAACGCAATCGGCTCCGGCTTCAGCGGCGGACTCGGTGCGCTGTGTACCAATTTTGGTGTCAACGTGTAAACTGCAATGATTAATTTGTGATGCGTAATGCGTAATGATTTTTAAAATTTGTTGCGCATTGCGCATTTCGCATTCCTAATTGCTTTTGAAAGGAGAATTTACAATGGCTGTCAATCTTCAAAAAGGGCAGAAAGTTTCGCTCAAAAAATCCGACGGCAGAAAACTTTCGCATCTCATGGTCGGTCTCGGCTGGGACTCCGTCAAACAATCCGGCGGCGAGAAAAAAGGCTTTTTCGGCAGTTTGTTCAGCGGCACGAATGACATCGACTGCGACGCGTCCGTTTTCGTCTGCCAGGGCGGCAAATTCGTCGACAAGAGCGACCTCGTTTATTTCGGCAACCTCAAACACAAGAGCGGCGCGATTAAACATATGGGCGACAATCTCACCGGCGACGGCGAAGGCGACGACGAACAAATTTTCGTCGAACTCGATCAGCTGCCCGCGCAATACGACAAATTAATTTTCGTCGTCAATATTTACAAGGCCGTTGAGCGCAAGCAACATTTCGGCATGATTAAGAACGCGTTTATCCGCATCGTCGACTCCGACAACCACGAGGAGCTTTGCCGTTTCAATTTGAGCGACGATTATACCGATATGCTCTCCATGATTGCCGGCGAAGTTTATCGCTACAAAGACGAATGGAAATTTAACGCAATCGGCTCCGGCACGAAGGATACCGGTCTCAGCACCTTGTCAATGAAGTTCAGTTGATGCTCCATGATAAATAAAAATCTCGCTGATTGTGGACTGCTTGAGGAAGTTGACACGTCATGAAAAAATTTTTTACGCTGTTAATCGCGGTTCTGCTCTTTGCAACCTCTTCAGCTCAAGCTGAAAACTTCGTAGTTGAAATTTCGGACATTGCGGCAACAGATTTTAACACGCCCATTGAAAAATTTTATTCCACGCTTCCCAAAGCTAAGGGCAATTACAAAAGTCGCCTGCGTCCGATTTTGATTGAAGGCGCAATGAATATCGAGACGGAAGTTTTGATTCGTGCGCTGAAAAATCCCGTGACGTATTCCGAGCTGAATTATCTGTTCGTGGCGGGTACGTACAAAGATTATCCCGTCGTGATTGTGCGCACGGAAATCGGCATGGCAAACGCGGTGGCGTCCACGACTCTGGCGATAAAAAAATTTCGTCCGATTGCCATAATTAATCAGGGCACGGCGGGCGGTCACAACCCCGCGCTGAAAATCTGCGACATCGTAATTGGTGAGCGCAGTTTCGACCACACCGCCTTCAGGAGTGCTTATTCGGCGGCGGGCGCGGGAATCGATTTGACAAATCAGGAGAATATCGGCACTTACGCTTATGACGAGACCAGCGGCAAATTTCAAGCTTACACGGAATATTTTGCCGACCCGACGCTTTTAAATGTTGCAAAGAAAGTTGCCGACGAGAACAAAAATTTTAACGTCGTGACGGGCGTAATCGGCACGGCAAGTTCTTGGATTGAATGCGTTGACTATATAAACTTCCTGCACGAAAAATACGGCTCATCTTGCGAGGAAATGGAGACAAACGCCGTTGCGCAGATTTGCCAGAACGCGGGCATTCCGTTTATCGGCATTCGCGTTCTTTCCAACAACGTCACCAACAGCCGAGAATATACTCCCGAATCGGCAAAAGTAGTGCAGAATTTTGTTTTACTTGTCGCGGAAAATTATATCCGCGACCTTCTTAAGGAGGTATCCGAGTGAAAATCACAGGCTTGACCGATGCGCAAGTCCAAGAGGCCAAAGCGAAGTTCGGCGACAACTCAATCACCGAGCAGGCTCGCGAAGGTTTCTGGGACAAACTCAAAGGCAATTTCGACGACCCGATAATAAAAATTTTGATCTTCGCGTTGATATTGAACGTGTTCTTCGCGTTCATGGGCAAAGCCGAGTGGTACGAATCCGTCGGCATAGCGATGGCGGTTTTGCTCGCAACGCTCGTATCAACTTTTTCCGAGTATCGCAACGAGAGCGCGTTTCAAAAATTGCAGGGCGAAGCGTCGCTCATCAAGTGCAAAGTCTATCGCAACGGCGTCGTCACCGAAATTCCGATTAACGATATAACAATGGGCGATTGCGTGCTGTTGCAGACCGGCGACAAAATTCCGGCCGACGGCGTGATTATCGATGGCTCCATTCAAGTCGACCAATCAATCTTGAACGGCGAGGCCAAGGAAGAGACCAAACTTCCCGCGCCCGATGAGTCCACCGACTCCGCCGCCGCTGAAAGTTCCGATTTCCTCAACCCGCACAAAGTTTTCCGTGCGGCAGTCGTGGCGGGCGGCAGTGCAGTCATGAGGACAGTCACGCTCGGCGACAACACGGTTTACGGAAAAATTGCCGGCGAACTTCAAATTGACGAAGACCGCGACACTCCGCTCAAGCTCAAGCTCGGCGACCTGGCCGACCAAATTTCCAAATTCGGTTACATAGGCGGCGTGGCAATCGCCGTTGCCTTCATGTTCGAGCGAATCGTCCTGCAGAATAATTTTGACTGGGCGTTAATCTCCGCGTACTGCTCCGACTGGATGAACGTTTTAAACAGTTTGGTCGAAGCCGTCATGCTCGCCGTCATAATTATCGTCATGGCTGTGCCCGAAGGTTTGCCGCTTATGATTGCAATCGTCTCCGCGCAAAACATGGGTAAGATGCTCAAAGACAACGTCCTTGTCCGAAAAATTTCCGGCATTGAAACTGCTGGCAGTTTGAACTTGCTTTTCAGCGACAAGACCGGCACGATAACAAAAGGCTTGCTGGAGGTCGTCACGTTCCTGGACGGCAAAGCAAATTTCACGGAAACTTTTGACAAGCTCGGCGGCAAACTTCAGTCGCTGATCTCGCTGTCAATCAGATTCAACAACGGTGCAGTCATCACCGGCGACAAAATCGTCGGCGGCAACATGACTGACAGAGCGTTGCTCGGATTTATAATCGGCAAGGACGCGCCGCCGGAAGTTAGCATCGTCGACACCGTTCCTTTCGACAGTGCGAAGAAATATTCAATGGCGAAAGTCACCGGCGATTACAATTTGTGGCTCATCAAGGGTGCGCCCGAACGTCTGCTTGACAAGTGCTCCTTCTACTACGACGCGGACGGCAAGCGTCAAAAACTCACCTCAACGACTGCCATTAACGATAAAATCGACGAACTTGCCAACCGTGCGATAAGAACCCTTGCGCTTGTCACTTATGACGGCGAAATCACCGGCGGTAACATTCCCGACAGCGGTTTGACTTTTGTGGGCGTCACGGGCATTCGCGACGACGTGAGACCCGACGCGATTAAAGCTATTGAACAAGTTCACAGCGCGGGCGTTCAAGTTGTCATGATTACCGGCGACCGCAAAGAGACCGCGCAGGCCATTGCCAAGGAAGCGGGCTTGATTGAAATTGACGACGCCATTGTCATAACAAGTGCCGAACTCAACGCAATGAGCGACGACGAAGTTAAACAGAAATTGCCCAAGCTCAGAGTTATTGCCCGCGCCCTGCCGACAGATAAAAGTCGTCTCGTGCGCTTGGCGCAGGAATTAAATTTAGTCGTCGGCATGACGGGTGACGGCGTCAACGACTCGCCCGCGCTGAAAAAAGCTGATGTCGGCTTTGCAATGGGCGGCGGTACCGAAGTCGCCAAAGAAGCCAGCGAGATTGTTATCCTCGACGACAACTTCAAATCAATCGGCAAGGCTATTCTCTACGGCAGAACAATTTTCAACTCGATTCGCAAGTTTATAATTTTCCAGCTGACAATCAACGTCGGCGCGGTGTTAATCTCGTTCGTGTGTCCTTTGCTCGGATTAGAAAATCCGCTGTCGATAACGCAAATTTTGTGGGTCAACCTCGTAATGGACACGCTGGCGGCTCTTGCCTTCGGCGGAGAACCCGCGCTCGACCGTTACATGGAAGAGGCTCCAAAACGTCGCGACGAGAAAATTATCAACCGCTACATGTATTCGGCAATCGGCACGGGCGCACTTTGGGGCTTTGCAATGGGTCTTCTCTTCCTGCTCACGGATTTTTCCCGCGACCATTTCCGCGACGTGAATCCCGAAGGCGTCAACTTCACGTTTGGCGGCGACAGCGTCTACGTGCTGACAGGTTATTTTGCGTTCTTCATATTTATGGCGGTGTTTAACGCGTTCAACGCACGCACCGACAGAATAAATCTTTTAGACAACATCGGCGGCAATCCCGGCTTCCTGCGCGTAATGGCTCTGATTGTAGTCGTGCAAATAGCAATGACATATCTCGGCGGCGCGATTTTGCGTTGCTACGGTTTGACGGGTGGAGAGTGGACTTTTGTCTTGATGATGGCGTTCACGATAATTCCGGTTGACATCGATCGCAA
>CAMZDU010000112.1 GCA_947305445.1 uncultured Selenomonadales bacterium | reverse complement strand
AACACCGGCAGAAGTATATTTTTCCACTATGTTGCACTTGGTTTGACAATTCAAGTGCCCAAAGAAAAAGTAGCAAAAAGAAAAGGCCCCTCGCAGGGGCGTTGCTCGCTCGTAACCGTAACGATAAGACTACCCGTAGCCGCTCGTGCGTCGCGTGAAACATCCTGTTTCTGCGCGACGCGGACGGCCGCCATCCATGGCGGCCTCAGATTACGTGCTGTGTTGATTGGATATTTTGTATCAGTACAACGAGTTAATTTAGCCCGTCGCAGAAATTTCGTGGCGGGCTTTTGTGTACAAACGTTTTATATCTTTTTGAGTTTACAAAGTCAATTGGCGATTCATCTCCCGCCTAAAAGAGTCGGGGAGATTCTCGCCATTTTTGGATAAAAATTTTTCTTCCTCATGCGCGGCGAAGGCGTTGTGATTGTGAATCGATTCAAAGTTCTCGCACTCGACCGCGAACGCCGACAAATTCTCCACGCGCCGCAGAGCAATCACCACGTCGCGCAAAATGTCTTCGGCGAATTTCGGATTGCGGTAGGCGGCCTCAGTGACAAATTTCTCGTCTTCGCGCTTGAGGAGCGGGAAAATTTCAGCCGAGCCTTGGGTCTCAATCAGCCGAACAAAATTTTCAATCCTCACGTCGTCGAGTTTGTCCGCGTCGGCGAAGGTCAACTTCACGCGGCAGACGGAGCGTTGATTGTGTGCGCCGAAGTCCGAAATTTCCTTGCTACACGGACAAAGCGATGTAAACGGCACGCCAAGCCCCAACACAAAGTTCATTCGACTGCCGAGCTTAAGTTCGCCGATGAATTCGCAGTCGACGGCATTGAGCGAGGGTTTGTTCGATATCGGAGAAAATTTTTTCACGAAGAACTTAAAGGCAATCGTTATCGCCGCGAAGTCCGTCGAGAGTTTTTCCAGCGCGTCAAGCAAAATTTTTTCCGTGTCGGAGATTTTTATCGGCCGCGCAGTCCAATCCGTCAAAATTTCCGTCAAGCGGCTCATGTGCGTGCCGCGAAGATTTTCTGCAAGCGCGACGGTGAATCGGATTTGCGCCGCGACCTGTTGAACGTTGTCGCCGTCGGCAATAAAAAATGGCAGGTGTACTCGCGTGACGCCTGTCCGTTGTATTTTTATGCCGCGTCCGTCCGATTGGTTCTGTATGTCGATCATGCGTATTATCAATCCTCAGCTTGGTAAAATTTTTTCAAGGGTAATGCAAATCGCCGCTAAAGTCAAGTGACACAACACATCGGCCATGGAAGGGCGGATTGTAAAAATAATTTAACCGGTAAGCTTATTCTGAGAATTTCGTTACGGAATCTTTTTAGCTGGTCAACTTGATTTCATCATTCGCCAAAACTTTTTGGCGGCACTTTCAACTTGACAAAGGGCAACGGCAATTTTATTATAACAAAAATTTTTTTTGGAGGCTTCGTAATGAATTTCACTAACAAATTAAATTTTTGTCGCTTGGGAAAAATCGCGGCAATCGCGGCGGTGAGCGGCACGATATTTTTCGGCGGAAATTCCGTAACGAGCGCGGCTGTGCAAAACGAAGGCATCGCGGCTTTTCGCGAAGCATACATGGAACAAATTACGGGCACGCGCATGGTTGACCAAGACTTGACGCTGATTGGTAACAGTTTCCACCTTGACATTGACTCGAAGGCGCGAATCACCGCTGACGGCACGTTCATCATGGGCGGCGAATTGAATTGGACGTATACAAATTTGCAGAAGAATTATTCGACGAACAATGACATTCCGTTTTTTATTTCGCAGGTCGGCAACGAGATGACGCTTTACGTTAAACGCAACGGCACCTGGAGCAAAATGTTGTTGCCCGGTTTGCCGTCGGGTATTGCAGTTCTGTGGCGGTCGAATGAGCCGGCCATGCTCGAAGAGATAATGCAGTCCGTCAAGACTGTCGAAATCCTAAACGACACGCCCGACATAAGAATCATGAACGTTACACTTGACGGCAACAAAATCGCCGACATCTTGTCGAAGAACAGCGAGGCGTCTTTTGCGAAACTTTCCGGCGACGCGCTGACTTCCCAACGCGAAATTTTCAAAAGGTGGATTGCGGCGATTAAGGCCAAGGACAACGGTTACCTCCTCGTTTGATTTGACAAACATCATGCGCGCTTATTCGCGTTATGTGCTCGACGAGTCCGCCGCCGGCCGTATCGTCCTGACTGACGAAGAGCGCGACTTACTCGACGCAATGGGCTACTACGCCGAGCTTAAATCGTACACAACGTACATTTCGCCCAAAGATGATATTCTGATGCGGTTGCCGGCGGAGTTGGACACTGCTCCCGAAAACGACAACGCGCTTGACGATATATTCTACGAAATGACCACTGTCGTTAAAAAATAATTTCAGAAGATAAATTGCGGACGTCGTCGCCGGATGACGTCAAGGCATTTGCAATCGAACCGCAGGCAAGGGCTTGAGCCTCGGAAGGTTCGTTGCAGGTGCTTTTATTTTTTGGAGGGGTCGAAATGATTTATTTGCCGATAGCGGTTGCGGTCTTGGCGAATGTTCTTTATCACGTGGCGAGCAAATCAATCGCCGCCAAGCAAAACGCATTCATGGGGCTGGTCGTCAACTACGCGACGGCACTGATTGCAAGCGCGATTTTATTTTTGCTCACGCCGCACGAAAAAATTTCGATTGAAGCGGCGCGAAGTAATTGGGCGTGCGTGCTTATGGGTTTGTCGATAACGGGCGTGGAAGCGGCCTTCGTGATGATTTACCGTGCGGGCGGCGAGCTGTCTACGGCTGCGCTTATCGTCAACATTTTAATTGCGTTGGCAATGCTTGTCGTCGGCGGAATTTTTTATCACGAGCAAATTTCAGCGCAAAAAATTATCGGCGCGACACTTTGCATGGCGGGCGTGATTATGTTATCGTTGCGTCGATGATGCGCAAGAATTAGGAATTAGAATTTTTTGAGTTGTAGTGTCGTCAATCGCAACCGAATCACAATTCCTAATTGAATACAGGGAGGCGATTAATTTGGCTGACAAAAAATTTTTCGGCGCGGCGCAAGAACTTCGCACAAAACTTACCGACGCGATAAATGCAGGCCGTCCACCACTGGCAATCGTTTTGGAATTGGCAAAAGCGGTCGGCGAACTTTCCGGCGAAGATTCATACTACACCACGACACGCGAGCAAATTCTTTCGGTGTACGGGCTGGCTTTGGGCGACAAATTCATTCTCGACGACGAGCTGAACGAGGTGCGTTCACGGTTGGAAAAAATTTCTGCGGCGTATGAAAATCCCGACTTCACCGAAGAGGAGCATATCCGAATTGGTTACGCGCTGGAGCGGCACAAAAAAGAAATTGCCCGCCTGCAATCCGTTCAACGGGAGCAACACCAATGCTAATCGCTGATGTCTGCGTGAACGTCACGGCGAACAGTATCGATAAAAATTTTATTTACCGCGTGCCCGAACGCTTGAAATTTTTGTCGGCGGGCTGGCGCGTGTCAATTCCGTTCGGCTCGCAAAAAGTCGACGGTTTTGTCATGAGCGTGCACGAGGTCGACGACGCGACAAAGTTTGACTTCATACTAAAAAACATCACGGCCGTTATCGACGACGAGCCGTGGTTCACGCAGGAGATGATTAGCGCGGCACGGTGGCTGTCGGAATTTTACATGTGCCCGCTGTCGCAGACGATGGGACTTTTTATGCCGGGACGGAGCGGAAAAAAAATCGTCGCAAAATTTGAGCGCGTCTTAAAACTCGTCGGCACCTTCGACACAGAAAATTTTTCGCGGGCAACAGTACAGCTGAAACTTTTGCGACTGCTTAAAGAGCGCGGCGAACTTCCCACCGCCGAACTTAAAGAGCACAAAATTTCTTCGGCGGCCGCGAAAAGTTTAATCGACGCGGGACTGATTGCGGCGGAGCAACGGCGCGTCCTGCGTGACAGTTATGCGCAGATAAAGCCCGTGCCTAAAACTTTCGAGCTGACGGACGAGCAAGTTGCGGCGATTGCGGCCGCAGAAAAATTTTTGTCGGCACGAAAATTTCACGGCTTCCTGCTCCACGGCGTGACCGGCTCCGGCAAGACGCAAGTATATATCGAACTGGCGAGGATAACCCGCAATCTCGGTCGGCGCGTGATAATTTTGGTGCCGGAAATTGCGCTGACGGGTCAGGCGGTCGCAAGCTTCAAGGCTCACTTTGCCGACGTGGCCGTCATTCACAGTCGGCTTAGTTTGGCGGAGCGCAGTGACGCTTTCGACAAAATTCGTCTCGGCGAAGTCGGCATCGTCATCGGAGCGCGTTCGGCACTGTTTACGCCCGTCACGAATGTCGGACTGATTGTCGTCGACGAGGAGCAGGACACTTCCTATAAACAAACCAATTCTTCGCCGCGCTATCATGCCCGCGTTGTCGCCGAAGAGTTTGCCAAATTCCACGAGGCGACCGTTGTTTTCGGTTCGGCTACTCCGAGTATGGAAAATTTTTATCGCGCTCAATGCGGCGAGCTTACCTTACTGAAAATGCCGCGCCGAGTTTTGAATAACCCGTTGCCCGAAGTGGAGTGCGTCGACATGTGCGGCGAATTGCGCTCCGGCAACAAGTCGGTGCTGAGCCGTGCGCTGGTCGAGCTGTTGAAAAAAACTTTGGCGGACGGTCAACAGGCGATACTGCTTTTGAATCGACGCGGCTGGTCGACTGTTGTGATGTGTCGAGCGTGCGGCGCGGTCAGCAAATGCCCCGATTGCGGCTTGCCGATGACTTATCACGCGGACGGAAAATTGCGCTGTCATCACTGCGAAATTGAACTTGAGCCGCCGACGACTTGTCCGGAATGCGGCAGTCGCCACATAAAATTTCTCGGCACCGGCACCGAAAAGTTGGAGCGGGCGTTGAAAACTGCCTTGCCGAACGCAAAAGTTATTCGCATGGATCGCGACTCCACCGCTGGAAAATTCGGTCATCAAAAAATTTTGGACGCCTTCGCCGCGCACGAATATGACATTCTCTTTGGCACACAGATGGTCGCCAAAGGTCACGACATCGGCGGCGTGACGGCAGTAGGCGTGCTTAATGCCGACGCGGCGTTAAGTTTCTCAAATTTTCGTGCGGCGGAGACCTGTTTCGAGCTGATAACGCAGGCGGCGGGTCGTGCAGG
>CAMZDU010000111.1 GCA_947305445.1 uncultured Selenomonadales bacterium | reverse complement strand
GTCTTGTAGTTAACTTTGTTGAGTTTGCGTTTTTTAGCGCGTTCTTCACGCTGTTTGCTCTGAACTTTTTTGCGGTCGTCTTTGTCTAAATTCTGCGTGGCGGCGATGTCGAACTGCTTAAAAAATTCTTCGGAGGCTTTGCCGTAGTCGCGGGAATTTTTGCCGATAAGCCGGCTCTGCGAGCTGTAAGTATACATCAGCTTTCCGTCGGCGGCGTTGTAGACGTAGTAGAACAGCCACGGGCTTTTTGAATTGTTGGCAACGGTTGTGATGATGTAAGCGTCAGCGTAGCGGGGAATGTATTTGTTGTAAACTTTTTCGGCTTCGGGCACGTCCAGCGCGTGAATGTCAATTCCCGTGTCGCGGCGAATGGCGGCGGCAACGTCGTCATAAGATACTAGCTCCAGCGTCGAAGTTAGTCGGCCGGCGTTGTAAATTTCGCGCATGAGGTCGTGAATCTCCGGCTCGGTATCTTCGACTTTGTAATAGTTGGACATGGCGACGGCAATTCTTTTTACGGCGGCAAGGTCGGCGTCCTCCTCGATGCTCTCCTCGAAGGCGGCGGAGGCAATCGACGCAGTCACAAACACAGACAGCATCATCAGTGCGGCGAAAAATTTTTTCATGGGCGTTTCTCCTGTAAGCAAATTATTTTTTTTTATTCCGTCGCGGCTCTGTTGGTTAGGAGTTGAATCGGCACCGTTATAACTCCTAACTGACATAAGCGCGACGTGCGATAATCATCACTTCAACAGTCCATGGGCTTTGAGCGCGGCCTTGATTTGTTCGACGTGCGCGGGTTCCGGTTCGCAAAGCGGCATACGCAACGAGCCGACGTTCCAACCTAAAAGACGCATGGCAACTTTGACGGGAATCGGATTGACTTCACAGAAGAGCGCGTCGATTAAATCGCAATAATCAATCTGCATGTGCGAGGCCTCGTCAACTTTTCCGTCAAAATAATTTTTGCAGATGAGGTGCGTATCACGCGGCGCGACGTTCGACAGGACGGAAATAACTCCGACGCCGCCGAGCGCGAGAATCGGAATTATCTGGTCGTCGTTGCCGGAATAAATGGCCAGCTCGTCGCCGCAGAGTTTGCGCGTGCGCAGGACGGAAGTCAAGTCGCCGTTAGCTTCCTTGACGGCCACAATGCGCGGGTGCTTTGCAAGTTTGGCATAAGTTTCCGGCTTGATGTTGACGCCCGTGCGTCCGGGCACGTTGTAAACGATTGCGGGAATGTCAATGCTGTCGGCAATCTTCGTGTAGTGCGCGACAAGTCCCGCCTGCGTGCATTTGTTGTAGTAGGGCGTGACGAGCAGGACGGCGTTCACTCCAACTTCTTGCGCGTACTTGGATAACTCGACGGCATAGGCAGTGTCATTGGAGCCGGTGCCCGCGATGACGGGAATGCGTCCGTTGACATGTTCGACCGCGAATTTTACGGCGGCGCGGTGCTCTTCGTCGTTCATTGTAGCGGCCTCGCCGGTGGTGCCCGTGATACAAATTGCGTCCGTGTCGTTGGCAATCTGGTTGTCAATCATGCGTCCGAGTTCGCCGAAGTTTATGCCGGTCTCGTCAAACGGTGTGACGATTGCGACGCACGCGCCCTTAAATGGTAATTTTTTCATCGATAGCCCCCCAAGTTAATTAGGAATGTGGAATTAGGAATTAGAAATTAATTTCCGGTTCCTGCAATCATTTGTCGAAGATTAATGCAACGAACGCGCCGATTAGTGCGCCAAACAGCACGGAAGAAATTATCGACAACGTAAGCGAACCTGTCGCCGAACCGATTGAGTTCAATGCTCCGACGAAACCTGCAACCGCACCGCCGGCCGCCGTACCCGACGTTGCCATTGTCAATGTGTCGCCGACGTTGCCGCCCGCCGAACCCATCATACCGAACAATCCGCTCGTCACGCGCTCGACCAATTCACCGGCCGCGCCCGACAGTGCCACTGCCGATTCACCGACAGCCCCTTGCGTCATACCCGCAGTCGCCGCGCCCGTATCAACGGAAATATTTGTGCCCGTCGCCACGGTCGCCATACGGACTGCGCCGCTGCCGAGTGAGCCGGCCAAATAGCTGATGACGAAAAAAATTATCGTGTCGCGAATGACATTGGAAAAAGCTACGGCTCCGCGAACACTGCCGCGTATAATTCTGATGATGTTCTTGCCGATGCTGAAGCCCGCACCGTACATTACAATCGTCTTGCCGAATTGGAAGCCCGTCGCGTGCATGGCGGAGATTGTGTCGAAAAGTTGCGGGTTGCCTATGAAATTGAACATGTGATATTTACCTCGTATCGTGTTGCTGATTTACAAAATTTTTGTTGCAATCATGTCGAATCGTCGTCAGCACCACACGCCGCAAATTTCTCACTGAATCAAAATGTCGTGGAACATAGACAAAATTTCTTGTCCGTAATATTTGCCGGGAACAGCCCATCGCCCGTTCAAATCCTGCCACGTGCCCAAAGTCCGCGAGCCGTAAGTTTGACGGACGAGACTGTAGCGCGGGTCGACGACAGGCATTGTCGGACGGCGCGTCGAAGTATAAGCCAGCAGGTGTTGAATGTGAGCGCGGACGCCCAGTTGCGGTGTTGCAAAAAATTCGCCCTTGACGCCGCCGCCGGTCGTGCCAAGCCCGCAATAATTATTTTGTTCGGGAATAACGTCGCCGCCATAGCGGAAGAAGCCGGTCTCCTTGAGAGCCTGCGCGAACGCCACGTCGGGACGAATTCCCTCGCGGCGACCTTCCTCGTAATAGTAAGCGACAATTTCTTCGGCCGAAACGTTCAAATTCGGATTGGGGTTGTTGTGCAACAAATAACGCACGCATTGTTGTTGAGTGGCAAGCGGCGTGCCGATTATCGACGTGTCACTGCTGGAGACGGTCGTCGGCACGAAAAAGGGTTGCTCCTCGTTGAAAACGTCTAAAATTTTCTCGTCGGTCACTTCGTAGCGGTTCATTGTTTCGGTGACGGTCTCGCGCAACGTCGGCAAAGTTTTGCGTTCGACAGACTTAGTTGTAACTTTCGGGTCGTGAATACGTTTGACACCGGCATCGACTGCCACGGGAATTGAAATTGTAAATGCGCCGACCACAGCCGCAACAATAAATTTTTTCGCACGGGAGATATACAAAACATTCACCTCATGTACAGGATTTTTTCAGGTATTATTACTAACTGTCGCGAAGTATACACCAATTAAGAATTTGTTGCAAGAAATTCAGCTGAAATTGACGGGAGGCGCAATCATGGCGGTCGGAATAATTGCCGAATACAATCCGTTTCACGCGGGGCACGCATATCAAATTTCCATGATAAAAAAATTTTGCGACTCGGAAATTGTCGCGGTGATGAGCGGGAGTTTCACTCAACGCGGCTCACCCGCAATCCTGGACAAATGGACGCGAGCGCGGCTTGCAGTTTCGGGCGGCGTCGATTTGGTTTTTGAGTTGCCGTTCCTGTCGGCGGTGCGCAGTGCGCAAGACTTCGCACGCGGCGGCCTGAGACTGCTGGAGAGTTTGGGCGCAGTTGACACACTGGCATTCGGCGCGGAGCTTGCGGACTTGTCGACGTTGAAACTTGCGGCGGCGGCCTTCAACGAAAAATTTTTCGCGGACGAACTTCACGAACTCATGATGCGCGGCACGAGTTATGCGGCGGCCGTCACAAAAATTTTGGCACGAGTTACGCAGCTCGACGAAAAAATTTTGCGTCAACCGAACACAATCCTTGCGGTCGAGTATCTGCGAGCACTGCCGAAAAAATTTTCTCCGCTACTCATCGAACGAGTCGGCGCACCTTACGACGATTTGACACTGCATGAAAAATTTTCAAGTGCGTCGGCAATTCGAGCGGCACTTCGCGAAAATTTTCCGCCGTGGGAAAAAATTTCTGCCAGCGTCAACGACGAGACCTTGATGGCTTTGCGCGAGGAGCACGCGGCGGGCTTGGTCGACGAAAAATTTTTGCTCCGCCCGCTCGTCACGAAACTTTTAACGGCACGCGTCGACGACTTGAAAAAAATTTACGGCATGACGGAAGGCTTGGAGTATCGATTACTCAACGCGGCGTCGGCAAAAAATTTCTCCGCGCTCACAGAAACGTTGATTGCCCGACGATATACCGCCGGACGAATCCGGCGATTGTTGTTATATTTTTTACTCGACGTGACGGCGGCGGAAGTTGCCGAACTCGACGCGGCGACTTGCGCGAAAGTTTTGGCCTTCAACGAGCGCGGACGAACATTGCTAAAAAAAATCTCCGCGACAATCGTCACGAAGCTCACCAAACATATTAATCGCCGCGACCTGCACGAACAACGTCGCCCGCTTGAACCGTATCAAAAAATTTTATTGCGCGACGTTCAAGCCGCAAACTTGCGCGGAATTTTATTCGAGTTGCCGCGGCCGTTGCAGACAGATTTTCTCACGCCGCCAATGTTTGTCATCGGGAAATTATAGCAAACCTCAAAAATAGTAAAGGAACGTTCCCGACGAAAAACTCGCGCTATTTTAGTTTTCGTAAACGTAACGCAAGGAATTTAAGTTATCCGTGTTCAAATCCTTATGGCAGACGCAACTTTTCGAGTTCAGCTCCATAGTTTGACGATTTCCGGCGGAATATTTTTTCCAGTGCGGAATAAATTCGTTGTTCGGGTTGCCGGTCGCCGCAAATGCCGCCCACGTCGCTTGAACTTGCTTAACAAGATTCTGCGCGGGGTTCGGATTATAATTCTTATCCGGCAGATCGAAGGTATAAACCAAGTCAATGCCGTGATACGCACGCAAATTTTCTATCGGCGATTGCTCGGTGAACAAATAATAGTACACATCATTGAATTTCGATTGATATTCCGCCGAAACTTCCTGCCCGACGCGCCAATCCGCATTGTTTGCGAAATTAATGTAATTTTCTTCGGTATCGGGGCGATTTTCAAGCCATTTGCGATAAACTTCCTCCGGAGTAGCCGTTCCATTGTATTTCGTCAGCACGAATCGCGAATTTGCGCGGAGAATATCAAAAAATTTAGGACTCGTGAACAACAAGAAAAAACACCATTCATCTGAAGTCGTGCCTGTCAAAAATTTAATCTCGCGTGCGTAGCCGTCTTTTAACGCCTTGAAAGGATCACTCGGAATAAATTTCCCGTCGCAGGTCGGCATATAATTCAAAAGCGACG
>CAMZDU010000110.1 GCA_947305445.1 uncultured Selenomonadales bacterium | reverse complement strand
TTGCCAACTTTGCCGCTGGCGCAACCGATTGCAATATTTTTTAGACTGCCGCCGAAGCCGCCCATTGTGTGTCCTTTGAAGTGCGTCAACACAATCAACGAGTCGTAATTTTTCAAGTGTGCGCCCATTGCGACCTTGCTCAGGTGAAAGCCGCCGCTTACGGGAAAATTTATGTCGCCTTCCTCGTCAATGATATCGACGGGGCAAAACGTCCAACCGTTTGTCTGCAAAACTTTTCTGTGACGTTCGGTCGTGGCACGCGGACCGCCGTAAGCGACATTCGCCTCAATAATCGTCGAATTTGGAATTTGCGCTTGGAACGGTTGCACCAAGGCGGGCGACAAAATGTTCGGACCTTTAGGCTCGCCCGTGTGCAATTTTATCGCCACTTTGCCGACAATCTCTTTGTTAATCTTTTGGTAAATCGCAATCAGATGCTCGGCGTCAATAGTCTTGGTGAAATAGACTTTGGCCTTAGCGTTGAGTGGCGGAGTTTCCGCGACCGCAACATTTTGATTGCCTGCCGATTTATTTGCACAGCCCGTCAGTCCGCCCGTCAATGCGACAAGTCCTGCAGTTCCCGCGAGCTTGAAAAAATTTCTGCGCGTGAGTTCCATAATTAACGCCTCCAAAAATAATTCAAAGTCATTATAGATTATGGAGTTGACTGCAAGCAAGCGAGCGCGTCAAAAATTTTTCAAGGCGTTGCCCTCTGCAGTCAGTAAACTTTTTTCAGCTCGGTGCCGCGATAATAATGCGCCAAAATTTTTTCGTAAGACCAGCCGTCTTGAGCATAAGACTTCGCGCCAAGTTGAGCCATGCCGACGCCGTGCCCGTGCCCGTAGCCCGTAAAGACGACTTCGTCGCCGCTGATCGTCATGTCGAAGAGCGTACTCGGCAGAGAAAATTTTTGTCGCAATTCGTTGCCGGTGAGTGTTACGGTTTTGCTCGTGCCGACAATTTGCGCGAACTTCACGCGGCCGGAAGAAGTTCTGTCGACGGACGATTTGCCGATTGTCAGCTTGCTCAGCTTGACGGATCTCACGTTGCCGATATTCAGTTGCACGGAAAAATTTTGGGCGGGCAATTTGACAACCCACGGCTCGCCGAGCTTGATAACTTCTTTGACGGCGATAAGATACGGCGCGGCGGTTCCCCAAACTTCGCCGACACTTTCGGTCATGCCGCCTGAGTCCGTGTGAAAATTCGCGTCGGCAACTTTTCCGTCGAACATCAGCACCTCGCCGCGAGTGTCGTAAATCGCTCTGTCACTCATCTCGTCGGTCGAAGTGCCGTCATAAAGTTGACAATGATTTGTCGCGCACAAGTCGAAACCGTTTGCTTCGTGCCGATGACGATTTTTCATGGCGAACGAGCGCGCCGCCACAGTCTGTGCTTTCAAAGCCTCAAGCGGAAACGAAGATGACATTTCCTTCGGCACAACGCCGCGCAAATATTCTTCGAGCGGCACGAGATTTATCACGACGAGCGAGCCGTTGACTTTGTTGAGCCGCACGCCGCCAAAATATTTTTTCCCGTCAATGGTCGTGAACAAATCTTGCAGTAAAATTTTTTCGGGACGAATTTCCGCCGCACTGACCGACACTTTTGTAGCGTCGACGACAAAATTTTTTTCGGCGGGAATTTTTTTCAGTTGCTTGCCCGTTGCCGCGTCAATCATCACGCACGGCGCGGAAAATTTCAACGTGACAGACTTGACGCCGCTTGTAAGTCCGATTCGCAATTCGGGCGACCAAGCGGATTTTTTTTCGGCATGAACGACACTGACTGCCGTAAAAAAAATCAGTACGGCGATTAGTGCCGAAAATTTTTTTGTAAACATTTCTAACTCCAAACTCCTAATTGAAACTTGAGCAGGTTCATCGCATTTGAATTGCTTGCAGAAATTCTATCGACTTCAAGTTCGTGCCGATTATCGAGCGAACGTAGTCCAAGAAAAAATTTTCCGCCGCATTCACTTGCCGCGAATTGAACATCAGCTTCGTGTCGTCGCGCCAATCGAAACTTAACATCGTCTCGAAAGTTCGGCGTAGGCCTTCGGGATACGGTCGGCAATCTTGCGCGGCGTCGACGCAATCGAGACAGACTGCGCCGCCGTCAATCAAACTTATCGCCGCGTCGCCGACAAGCTCCGCTCCGCAATGCACACACCGACTGAAATTCAACTGCACGCCGCTCGTCTCCATGAACTGACACGCGCCTATAAGCGCGGCAATTTGCGGATTGCGTCTGCTCAGCGCGGGCAAAGCATTCGTCAACAGCTCGAACGTCTCAAGCTCCGACTGGCGCGGCAAAGTCATTCGATTGACGATTTCAAACAACAACGACGCGTAACCGAGCCGCTCCAAATCGGCAGTCAGCGCGTCGTAAAAATTTATTATGTCCGCCTCGCGAATTGTATCTACCTTCGTGCCGTGAACAAGCGTCGCCGTGATGTGATTGAACATTTGCAACGCGCCACACAGCGGAGAGCGCGAACGTCGACAGCCGTAAGCATTGGCCTCCAGCTTGCCGAATTCCCGCGTAAAAAGCGTGACGACTCTGTTAGCGTCACCGAAATCGTCCGTGCGCAACACGACCGCTTCAACAGTAAATGTGTCCATTATTTTTCCTCAAGCTTGAGCGCGTCCTTCGACACAAGCTCCGCCGGCGAAATTGTGCCCGCCGTCAAAATAAATTGGAAGGCGTCGGGCGGCAACATGTCCACGGGAATCAGGTCAGATTTTTTTACGAAAAAATTCATGCCGGCGGTCATGTTCATGCTCCAGGGCATGTAGACGCAAACATAATCGTCGCCGAGTTTTTTTCGGACGGGTTCGGGCACGGTCAGCATCTGAAAGCCCAGTACGTAGGCACCGCGATAGGGCACGAGCACGACGTTTTTAAATGACGAGTCAGTCTCGAACAGTGCCTTCGTCACTTGCTTAACCGAGCCGTAAATAAATTTCACAATCGGAATTTTGCCGATAATCGCGTCGAAGATGTCGATTATTTTTTTCGACAGGAAGTTTCTACTCAAAACTCCGACAATCCAAATCAACACCAGCACAATCACAAGCCCGAAGCCGGGAATTTGCGCGGGCAAAAATTTTCCGATTGAAGACTCTGTAAGCTCGAACAGCCAGTGCACCACGAAAATTGTTATCGCGGGCGGCACGACTATCAACAATCCCCTGAAGAAGCTGCTTGAAACTTGCTCCGTAAAAGATTTAGGTTTCTTGTCGTCACTCATAATTGTTGCGCTCCAAAATAATTTCGATGGCGTTCAAAACGTCGTCGATGTCTTGCGCGGTTATGACAAGCGGCGGTTGGAAGGCCAGCACGTTTCGGCCGACGCCGTTTTTGCCGACGATAAAGCCGAGATTTTTGAGAGCCTCCAACAACGCGTCAAGTTCTTTAAATGCGGGCGATTTATCCGCGTGAACAAATTCCGCACCGACCATCAAGCCCAAGCCGCGTACGTCGCCGATTATCGGGAATTTTTTCTGCAGAAGTTTCAAGCCGCGCATAAGTTGTTCGCCGCGAGCTTTGGCGTTGTCCATGAGATTTTTTTCGGCAATGTAATCGAGCACCGCAAGTCCCGCCGTCGAGGATACGGGATTGCCGCCCAATGTCGACGCGCCCGGCCGCGTGTAAGTGTCGGCAATTTTTTTCGTCGAGATAAACGCGCTTATCGGTTGCCCGTTGCCCAAAGCTTTTGCGACGCTCATAATGTCCGGCGTTACGTCGAAGTTTTCAATCGCGAACATTTTGCCCGTCCGAGCAAAGCCCGTCTGAACTTCGTCGACAATCAGCAACGCGCCGTACTTGTTGAGAATTTCTTTGACGCGCTTGAAGTAATTTTTCGGCGGCACGACGATGCCGGCGTTGCCCTGAATTGATTCGGCGATAAGCGCGGCGGGGCGTCCGCTCGTTGCTGTTTGAATAATCGTTTCAACTTTGTCCGCGCAGGCCAAGTCGCAAGTCTCGCGGCATTTGCCGAGCGGGCAACGATAGCAGTAAGGATTAGGCGCGAAGTTAATTCCGCCGACGGGATTAGGATCAGTCCTCCACATGCCGATTCCCGTCAAACTCATGGTCAACTTCGTGCGGCCGTGCAATCCACTCTGCAAAGCAATGAACTCCGAACTTTTTGTATAAATCGACGCGAGCAACAGCGCACCTTCGTTGGCCTCGGTGCCCGTGGAGCAGAAGAAACTTTTCTGCAAATCGCCCGGCGTAACTTCGGCAAGATTGACGAAGTTTTCGGTCAGATAAATATTGCACACGTGCTGAAGCGTTTTAATCTGCTCAATCATACGCTCGGTGATAAACGGGTTGCAATGGCCGCAATTAATCACGGAGACGCCCGCATAGCAGTCCAGATATTTTTTGCCGTTCGCGTCGAAAAGATATTGCATGTCGCCGCGCACGAACTGCGGCGGGTCGGCGTAAAAATGTCCAAGGCACGGCATAATGTATTCGCGCTTCTTGTCGATAATTTTTTGCGCTCCGATATATTTCACGTCAATCACTCCAAAAATTTTTTGCAAGCGTAGCATACGACGAACGAAATATCAAGTTGCACGGGCAACTGAAAATTTTCAAGCGTGATGAATTATTTTAGCCGGTTACAACAAATAAGCCGCACTGCGGCGGCAAACTCTACAATGTATTTTGAGGAGCCGGCTCACTGAAACCGACTGCTCTTGTCGTGTCAATTTTTATAAGTGACAGCGTAAATGTAACTGCCCGCCTCCTCATAAAGCTTGCTGATTTTGACGGCGGACGACGAAAATTTTTCTAAGTCATCGTCGCGTGAGAAGATATATCGCACGTCGAGCTTCGACAAGTCGGCGGGGTTGAGCTTGAGCGTAAAGGCGTCCAACAAATCCAAATGGAATTGCGTCGCGTCATTGCCAAGAAGAACCGTTATGTGCGCGTAACGATTGTAAACGGGTAAATTCGCGCCGGTCGGGTCGAGCTTTTGCCAACGGTCGAGCACGGGATAAACGTTTACGCTGTTAATCGTCGGCGCACCGAACATTATAGGAAAATCCTGCAGACCGTAACCTTCGACGAGCCAGAGCGATTTGTCGTTGCGGGCAATCTCGGCAATTTTTTCGCCGACGGGAATTTTGTAAACACAATCGACGCCGCGAGCAATAGGATTTACCGTCGCGCCGATTAATAACATCATCG
>CAMZDU010000109.1 GCA_947305445.1 uncultured Selenomonadales bacterium | reverse complement strand
AATTGCGGCAAGACGCGCACCCCGTTAACTCCGAAACGACCAAGCCGCGCCACGCTTTGTCACATTTCGGAAACTGCAGACTTGCGGCTTGCCAATAAAAATTTTTGAGCGGTCGCAGAAAATTTTCGATTGACCGATAAAAAATCGGAGGCACCGATTGAGGCATCTCCGATTTTTTGTTTGAAGGAACTTGCCGCCGCGTGTCGAAGGTTAGCGCGACAAACGATTAGGAGGAAAATATTTTGAACACATTTGAAATGGAACTCGGCGGCAGAAAGTTGCTCGTCGAACACGGCAAAATGGCCAAGCAAGCCAACGGTGCAGTCTTAGTCCGCTACGGTGACACGGCGGTTTTGGTCGCGGCGACGATGTCGGCTGAACCTCGAGAAGGCGTCGATTTCTTCCCGCTGACCGTCGACTTCGAGGAGAAAATGTACTCGGCCGGCAAAATTCCCGGCGGGTTCATCAAACGCGAAGGTCGTCCCCAGACAAGTGCAATCCTCAAAAGCCGACTGATTGACAGGCCGATTCGTCCGCTCTTCCCCGACGGCTTCCGAAACGACGTGCAAATTATCGCAACGGTTATTTGCTTCGACGAGGACAACGCGCCGGAATTCGCGGGCATGTTCGGCGCAAGTTGTGCGCTGTGTGTCAGTGACATTCCTTTCGGCGGCCCGATAGCCGGCGTGCACGTCGGACGCATCAACGGCGAATTCATCATCAATCCGACGAAAGAACAGCTCGACGTCTCCGAAATGGATTTGATTGTCGCAGGCTCGAAAGATGCCGTGATGATGGTCGAAGCCGGCGTCAAAGAGTTGCCCGAAGAAGTTGTACTGGAAGCGATTTTATTTGGTCACGAGGCGATTAAAAAGCTCGTCGCGTTCCAAGAGGAAATAGCGGCGGCCGTCGGCAAGGAGAAAAAAGCTGTCACACTCTTCCAGCCGGACGAAGACATTGCGGCGGCTGTTAGAGAGTGTGCCTTGGAAAAAATTGATACCGTCATTCGCAATCCCGACAAACTCGCACGCGAGGCCGCCCTCGACGAACTCAAAGCGGAAATCGTCGAAGAACTCACAGAAAAATTTCCCGCCGAAGATTATCCCAACGCAACTAAAGATATCGGCGCGGTCTTCTATAAGCTCGAAAAAGAAGTCGTCCGCAAAATGATCACGCACGAAAAAATTCGTCCCGACGGCCGCGAACTCGAAGAGGTGCGTCCCGTCACCTGCGAAGTCGGACTTTTTGCGCGGACGCATGGTTCCGGATTATTCACGCGCGGACAGACGCAAGTTTTGACGATTACGACGCTCGGCTCAATCGGCGACGAACAGATTATCGACGGGCTTGAACCCGAATACACGAAGCATTACATACATCATTACAACTTCCCCGGCTACAGCGTCGGCGAGGCGCGTCCCGCACGTAGTCCCGGCCGCCGCGAAATTGGTCACGGCGCACTTGCAGAGCGGGCGTTAATTCCCGTCATTCCGTCTATTGAAGATTTTCCGTACACGATTCGGCTCGTCTCGGAAGTTTTGGAGAGCAACGGCTCCAGCTCAATGGGCAGCGTCTGCGGCAGTACATTAAGCCTTATGCAAGCCGGCGTTCCGATTAAACGGCCTGTCAGCGGCGTGGCAATGGGTCTCGTAAAAGACGGTGACGCGCACACGATTTTAACGGACATACAGGGCATGGAGGACGCGCTCGGCGACATGGACTTCAAAGTTGCCGGCACGACCGAAGGCGTCACGGCCATTCAAATGGACATCAAAGTTGCGGGCATCTCCCGTGAAATTTTGGCTGATGCACTTGCTCAAGCCAAACGCGGCAGAAGTTTCATTCTCGGAAAGATGCTCGAAGTCATCAGCGAACCTGCGCCCGACTTGTCACCTTACGCGCCGCGTGTTCGCACGATTAAAGTTGCCGTCGACAAAATCCGCGAGATTATCGGCACGGGCGGCAAGGTCGTCAACAAAATCATCGAAGAGACCGGCGTTGAAATTGACATTCACGACGACGGGCAAGTTTTCGTCACGAGCAAAAGTGTCGAGGGCATCGACCGCGCCATTGAGATTATCGAACAGATTGTTCACGAAGTTACCGTCGGCGAAGTTTACGAAGGCACCGTCACGCGACTTATGCCTTCGGGCGCGTTCGTCGAAATTGCGTTCGGCAAAGAAGCTCTGTGCCACATCTCGCAACTGTCCGACAAGCGCGTCGAGACCGTGGAGGACGCCGTTAAAGTTGGTGATAAGCTCACCGTCAAAATCACCGAGATTGACGAAAAGGGACGCATCAACGCCAGCCATCGTGCATTGCTTGACGGAGGCGCACCTCGTCCGCGCAACGACCGTCCGCCGAGAACTTCAGATCGCCCGCGCAATTACGACCGCCCGCGCAGTGAGGAGCGTTCGCGCAACTACGATCGCCCGCGCTCCGACAGAAGCTCCGACCGTCCGCACCGCGAATCACGCACGATTAAAGATTTAAAAGACCTTCGCAACTCCCGCGACGGCAGAAACAGACGTGACAGATGAAAAAATTTTTTTCGGAGGCGACGCGTTATCTGCTTGAGCACGAGTCGCGGGCATGGTTATTTGCGGCGTGTGTGCTGTTCGCGGTGAGGCTGTTAATTGGGCGCATGGCCGGCTGTCACATCTTAACGACGGCCTATCACGACGACATGTTGATGATACGTTACGCAGATTTAATCGGGCACTTCATAACGCACAATCTCCCGCCGCAAGATTTGCTCGTCAAGGATATGAGCTTCCCGCTGATGTTGCGCCTCGTCAAATTCACGGGCATAGCCTACACGGATTTTCTCGCGTTGCTATGGTTTTTGGCCGCGCTGAGTGTCGTCGCGCTCTTTCGTACGTTAACCGCCGAAAAAAATCTTGCATGCGACCTGGCGATATTCGCGTTCGTGTTGTTCGCGCCGGTGGCGTTTGAATATCCCGGAGTTCGCGTTTACAGGACGGCCGCAATACCGCCGCTGTATTTTGTTGTGTTATCGCTTATGGCTCTTCAATTCGCTTGGCACTTCATCAAACACAAACTTCCGCCGCGCAGATTGCTTACGTTCGAGGTAGTACTCGGATTTTTTTTCGCGCTGACTTACTACGTCAAAGAAGACGGCATTTGGCTGTTGATGTGTCTGGCGTCGGTGACGACAATTTGTTTCGTCAAAATAATTTTTGACGGCGAGCAAATTTTCAGGCGCGTGGCAATACTTATGATACCGCTGATGATTTTCGCGGGCGGCACGATTGCTTATAAGTCCGTCAACAAAATTTGTTTCGGCGTGTATCTGATTAACAACCGCACTGAAGGCGAGCTTGGAAAATTTCAACAACTGATTTACAAAATCAAATCCGACGAGCGCACGGCAAGTATCTGGACGCCGACCAACGCGCTTGCGCAAGCTTTCGACGCCTCCGAAACACTGCGTCAAGCTCCTGCACTGCGCGAAGCCGTTTGGCACACCGATTGGTTTAACGGAGACATTACAACCCACCCGATTGACGGCGACTTCCTCGGCTGGGTGATGTTGCGCACGTTGTATGATTCGGGCACGTGTAAAACTTTGGCCGACCAAGAAAATTTTTTGGGCAAAGTCAACGCCGAACTCAACGCCGCATTCGAGACGGGACAACTTCAGCGCGACGACCGATTTCAGCTCGTCTCTTCAATGGGTTCCATGACGACGCAGGAAATTTTTTCGCTGTTGCCGTTAATGGCAGCGGAATATCTGGTGCACGTGACATTACAATTTAACGAGCCGTGCAGTGATTTTCAAAATGCTCAAGACAAACGAACTTTGAATCGCGCTTCAAAAGTTTTGAACATGGATTTGGCCGAATTTGCCGAGCCGCGTTTTTATACGCACGCGACAATGAATTTCCTCGAAAAAATGTTCGCGCTTTACTCCGTGATTCAAACGCTGTTGTTCGTTGCGGCAAGCGTCGGCGTCGTCGGCAGTCTGTGGGCGATCATTCGTAACAAAAAAAGTTTTTCCGCCAGAGGATATGTGTTGCTCGCGATCGCCGCAGGAAATTTGCTGTTGTCGGTTGCATACGCCTTAGCCATTGCCTGGTTCTGCGAATATCTTTACGCGAAAGGCGATTACAATCCGTTGAAGTGGCTTAGCGTCGGATTTGTTCCAATGCTGATGACATTTGAAATTTTCGGCACGTATTTGCTTTGGTGTCTGTGCAAGCAAAAATTCTAAGGGGGCATTTGACGTGGCAACGATTGATCGATTTAAGGAAGCAATAGAACACGGCAGAATTTCTGTCGGCGGCGGCGCGGCGGCTCCATTGTCCGCGCAAATGAAGTACGATTACCTGGCGGCAATTCACACAATGGAGCAACTGACGAACCTAGCGTCGGAAATTGAGATTCGCAACGGCTATCGTTCGCGGCTGAAGAACGAACTTTTGCAGAGTTGCCGCCAATCGCTCAAAAAAATTGTCGACGACGAGGACGGCCTCACACTCAAAAAAATTGACGCGACGATTAAAATGCTTCTGGATTGCCGCTACGAGGTTGCCAAAATTGACGGCGCGACACGCGAAAGCCTAAAGCTCGCCGAACTTATTAAAGACGGTGTCAGTGCCGGCCGTTGAAGTCGCGTTCGATGAATTCTTCGGCGGGTTGCGTGCGAAGTTAAATGCGCAATTCAGCTAAAAAATTTTGTTGAGCGGCTTGGCAATCAACACACTCGCGGGAAAGTTTCTTGTAATTTTGAAATTGATAAAAGTGGTGATATAAACCGCTCTTTACTTTTGAAGTTTTTAAATGCTAAAATGGGTGCGGAAGTGAACGATTGTAATTGAAGTCGGAATATTTTTTGCATCAAGTCAGCTGTACCATTGTTGCGGATACAAGAATCCAAAAAAAATTTTTAAAATCCGAAAATGGAAATGTCCGAACGGCGGAGAAAAGCACGACCGAGATCGGAATGCGACCATAAATATTTTGAACGAAGGGTTAGAGCAACGACCCTTGCAGGAAACCGTGTCAGACCTTGCTATAGAGGCATTGATTGATGATAGCACAATCCCCCGCGTGGGGAGTTTGTCAAGGAGGCATGAAATGTGTTTGAACTTGATGACAATACTTTGTATAAGTTCGCCAAAATTAAAGTTATCGTCGTCGGCGGAGCAGGCAACAACGCAGTCAACCGGATGATTTCGCTCGGACTGGAGG
>CAMZDU010000108.1 GCA_947305445.1 uncultured Selenomonadales bacterium | reverse complement strand
TATTAGACAAAAAGGAAAATTTACTTCAGGGGAATTTTACCAAGTATAAATAGAATCAGATTTGGTAGTTTCTTATTTCCGAATGATAATATTTCCGTGAAAGAAGCTGGATGCCAAAGGTATTGTTTTAATTCTTGATAAGCATTGCCGCGACCGATGTACGGAGGTTCCAAATTTGGATTGAGTTCAATAGCTTTGTTGAAATCTTGAATCGCTCGCTCGTATTGTTTTAATCCTTGAGCATAAACATTGCCGCGATTGTTGTACGCCTCTGCTAAATTCGGATTAAGTTGAATTGCTTTATTAAATTCTTTTACCGCAAGGTCATATTGCTTCAAATTAAAATAACTATTACCTTTGTTGTTATAGATTTGAGAAATGATTGAACCATGTTCGTTATATAGTTGTGCTGTTTTTGGACTGAGTTGAAATGCCGTGTCATAATCCTTAATTGCAAGCTCATTTTGCCCTAAATCGCTGTAAGTTATAGCTCTATTGTTGTAGGCTTCAATAAAATTCGGATTAAGTTCGATAGCTTTAGTGTAATCGGAAATCGCTTGCTCATATTGCTTCAAATCATGGTAAGCAATGCCGCGATTGTTGTATGCATTTACATAATCTGGTCTAATTTTGATAGCTTCAGTGTAAAATTTTATCGCACCATTATAATTTTTAGCATAACGAAGCTTTGTACCTTCTATAAACTTCTGAGTAGCCAAAAAATCGCGGTCGGCGTCGTTCATCTCCTTACGGATTCTATCTTTTTCCGCTTGAGACGTTGCTTTGTTGTATTGCTCGGTTAATTTCTCTGCCAGTTCGTCGTTTTTCAGAATTGCATCCTGTAAATCGTTATTCTGCTGAATTATTGTTACTTTTTCCTTGTAATCGCGCTTAATGTAGTCGTAAATGCCTTCAGGGTCGATTTTTGCCTTTAAAGTCGCCGTGTAAAGAATAGTTGTTTGTTTTTCGCTTAGCGGAATTATTTTTCTGTCGATATGAACGTCGAAAACCTCGATAACGTTGTTTGTGAAGGAAGAAATATCGTCTTCGGTGAGTTCAGCGTTGACTGTGCGCGAAAAAGTCTTGAGATAGACGCCAGCTTTCTTTTGCGCGTCGAGTTGAGCACGCTGTTGAGCGCGAGCCATAGCAATTTGCTGATTATCTTCGTCGTTAGTGTGCCATTCGCCTATTCCGTCGAAAATTTGAACCGCTGCGCCGACGATTGTAGCCGTCAACAAAATCGTCACGGTTAGAAACGTCATCAGCATTCGTCGGAAAAATTTTGAACCGTTCATAAAATCATCTCCCCGCGAAAAATTTTATCAGCCTTTGTAGCCGAGCTGTTTTGCTTTCGCGAAGTCGGCTTGCGCTTTGGCATTGTCACCGAGTGCTTCGTAACATGCTCCGCGAACTTGATAAGAGGCGGCGTCGTTCGGATCAAATTGCAAGTACTTGTTGAGGTCGGCAATCGCCTGCTTATATTTTCCTGACAGCGCGTAAGCAAAACCGCGATTAAAATATGCGTTGGCGTAATTCGGATTGAGCGCGAGAGCTTTGTTGTAGTCGGCAATGGCGCGGTCGTATTGCTTCAAACCTTTATAGTTGATACCGCGATTGTTGTAAGCCTCTGCAAAATTCGGATTGAGTTGAATTGCTTTGCTGTGGTCTTGAATGGCGCGGTTGTAATCTTTTAAACGCTGATAGACGTTGCCGCGATTGGTGTAAGTTTCCGGGTTGTTCGGGTTGAGACGAATCGCCTGGTCGTAGTCTCGGATTGCTTGCTCGTAATTTCCCAAATTATCGTAAGCGAGACCGCGATTGTTGTACGCTTCGGGCAAATTCGGGTTGAGGTTGATTGCGCGGTTGTAATCGTCAATCGCCTGCTTGTACTGTTGCAAATTGTTGTAAGCGTAGCCACGATTGACATACGCCGCAGCATAATTCGGAGCGAATTGAATCGCCTTATCATAGTCTTGAATAGCCTGCTTGTATTGGCCGAGGTCGTCATAAGCAACGCCGCGATTATTGTAGGCCATTACAAAATTCGGACTGAGTTGAATTGCTCTGTTGTAGTCGGCAATCGCCCGCTCGTTTTGATTCAAGCCGCTGTAAGCGACGCCGCGATTGTTGTAGGCCATTGCATATTCGCCGAAATTTAGAGCCTCGTCGTAAAGTTTAATCGCTCCGTTGTAATCTCCGGCGTAGTAACGTTTGAGACCGGCCTCAAATTTTTCATTGGCCAGGAAGTCGCGGTCGGCTTCGGTAAGTTGGTTTAGAATTTGTTCGCGCTCAACTTGAGTGCTCGCCCGTTTGTACTGCTCGACCAAATTGTCGAACTGCTTGTCGTTGCGTTGAATGGCGTCCTGCAAATTGTCGTTCTGCTGGACGATTGTAACTTTCTGTTTGTCGTCGCGCTTGATAAAGTCGTAAATGCCTTCGGGGTCGATTCGCGCCTTCAGCGTGGCGACAACGACTATTGCCGTCGTTTGGTCGGTCAGCTGAAAAATTTTGCTCTCGTAGTTCACGTTGCCGACAATCTCAATGATGTTGTTGGTGACGGCGGAAATTTCCTCGTCGGTAATCGTTGCATTAACCGAGCGCGAAAAACTTTTTAGATAGACGCCGGCTTTTTTTTGTGCGTCGAGACGGGCGCGTTGCATCGCACGTTCTTTGGCGGTTTTAATCGGCGCGAAGTCTCCGGTTTCGCACTCGCCGTGCCCGTCGAAAATTTGAACGGCCGCACCGACAATCGCAACCGTCAAAAAAATCATTACGGCCGGAAACACAATCAACAGTCGTCGGAAAAATTTTTTCATGTTATCATCTCCATTCGGTAAAATTTTCCGAGAGGAAAATTTGATTTACATTGCGGGATCTTTTACGCCGTTCAGCTCGAAAGCACGCGCTCGATCGATGCAGGTAGCGCACTGCCCGCAAGGTTTGTCGCCGCGCTCGTAACAACTTCGCGTCAAACGATACGGCGCACCGAGTTCCAATCCGACTTTAACGACGTCGGATTTTTTTTGACAAATAAACGGCGCAATGAGATGAACTTTTTCGTACGTGCCGATTTTGACGGCCGCGCTCATTGCCGCGACAAAATGCGCACTGCAATCGGCGTAAGCACTGCCCGCGTCGTCGGCATGCACGCCGATATAAAGCTCGACTGAATCATCGTCATAGAGACTGTCGGCGAAACTTGCCGCCATGGAAATCATCAATCCGTTGCGGAAGGGCACGTAAGTCGATATGCGCGGCGATTTATTTTTTGTAATTTGTTCACCGTAAGATTTTTTTTCGAGCGGTTCATTCGAGGTGTCAAGTAGCGCGGAATTCGAGCGGCTGAAAATTTCGGCGGCGTCTAATTCATAATGCGCGACGTTGTAAAATTTTGCAATGGCGCGGGCGGCGTCGAGTTCTGCGGCGTGACGTTGACCGTAGAAAATCGAAACGGTCGAAACATTTTTCGCACCGAGTTTGTTGACTGCAATGGCCAGACACGTCGTCGAGTCAAGCCCGCCGCTTAAAAGTACTATAGCTTTCAAAAATATCAATCTCCTTAAAAATTTATCGAAAAGTAATTCACGGTTGCATCTCTTAAGACCACGACAGTTTTAATCGTGAGCGGCCTCGAAAACTTTTTTGACGTTGGCAAAACATTCGTCGTAACTTTCGCCGGGGTGCGCCTCGTAAATTTTTTTGCCGGCAACGTACATGGTCGGCACGTAATAATAATCGTTGAACTTTCCGGCAAGCTCCGGCTGAAGATTTTCGTCAACGACTTCAAGCTCCGCCGCCGCGTAATCGCTGTTCGCGGACTTTAACTCGTCAACGGCTCGGAAAGCCGCCGCGCAGTACGGACAGCCCTCCAAAATAATCAACGTAATTTTTTTCATGTTGATACCTCCAAAAAAATTCTCATGCAAAAATTATTTCGAGTGAGTAATTTGTTGCTTATGCTCCTGATCCAACTCTGCGGAAAAATTTTTTGTTGATTATAGCACGGCGCGAAAAAAAAATCTGCCGCATTCGACGACAGATATTTTTTTGCAACGGCTCGCGCTCTCGGCTAAAATATTACGCGAAAGAGAGTTGATTTAATGAAGCGAATACTAATCAGCCACAAGACCGGCTCGACGATTGCGGCGGTGCTCGTGGACGACGAACTAGAAGCCGTTTACTCCGCGGCAAGCGACGCGCCGCATCTTATCGGCAACATTTACAAAGGTCGCGTGCAAAATTTTCTGCCGGGAATGCGTGCGGCGTTCGTGGATATCGGACGCGAGAAAAATGCTTTCCTGCAGTTCGGCGTGGACAAAAAATTTTCCGTCGGACAAAGCGTGCTGATTCAAATCGACAAAGAGGCCGTCGGTACGAAGGGTGCGCGGGCGACGCTCAATATCAGTTTGGCGGGACGACTGCTGATTTTTTTGCCGACGCTGAATTATGTCGGCGTGTCAAATAAAATTCGCGGCGACGAGCGGTCACGGCTCCACGCGCTGGCAAAAAAAATTCGTCCGACCGGCGCGGGGCTTGTCGTTCGGACGGCGGCCGAAGGTTGCGACGAAAAAATTTTGCTCGACGACCTCAGTGCTCTGCAAGAACTTTGGACGAAAATTTTAGAACGCAACGTCAAGCGCAAACCGCCCGCGCTCCTGTACAACGACAACGACCTGCTCGAAAAAATTTTGCGCGACGAATTCACTGACGAGACAGAATTTGTCGTCGACAATCTGAAAATTCAACGTAAGCTTGTCGAACTTCTCCCCGACGCGAAAATTATTTTCCATGACGAAGCCGAGCAAATTTTTGACGCGTTTGGTGTGGCGCAGGAGCTTGGCACGATTAACGAGCGCGAACTGTCATTGCCCGGCGGCGGACGAATCGTTGTCGACAAGACCGAGGCCTTGACCGCAATCGACGTGAACACCGCCAAATTTATCGGGAGAACAAACTTTAACGAGACGATTTTGCAGACGAATTTGGAGGCCGCCGCGCTGATTCTAAAGCAACTGCGACTTCGCGACATCGGCGGGATTATTATCGTCGACTTCATCGACATGGCGAGCGACGCGCATAAAAAAATTTTGATGGACTTTCTGCGCGAACAAGCCGCCTGCGACCGTAACCGCACCAAAATCGTGGACATGACGCCGCTCGGCCTCGTCGAGATTACCCGGCATAGTTCCCACCGGTGAACTACTCCCGCCTACGCCTAACGGCTAAGAGGCGGGAGCTTCCTGAATCA
>CAMZDU010000107.1 GCA_947305445.1 uncultured Selenomonadales bacterium | reverse complement strand
GGGAAATTTTGCGGCTCGTCAACGCGGGTTATCGACTGCGAGATATCGGCGTCCTTGCCCGCGATGAAACTTACTTCGCGCTCGTCAAGCCGCTGTTCGAGACGCACGCAATCCCGTTTTTCGTGGACACCAAGCGGCCGGCCGCTCATCACCCGCTGGCGGAACTTTTGCGCTCGGCGTTGGAAGTTTTGCGCGGTTGGCGACGCGAGGCTGTCTTCCGTTGTCTGCGAACGGGATTTTTCGACGCGGAACCGGAGGAAATTGATCTGCTGGAAAATTACGTGATTGAATTCGGATTGCGCGGCGCGGGTACTTGGCAACGGACGTGGACTTTGCGGCGCGTGAAGTCGCTTGACACGCCGAACATGCCCGCCGACGCGACGGAAATTGAATTGCTCGAACGAATCAACGAAATACGTCGGAAAGTCTCCGCGCCGCTGATACACCTGGCCGAGCACGTAAAGGCGTCGGGCAATGAAGTCGTCGCGCTGACAACGGCACTGTTCAACCTGCTGGAAGAACTCAACGTCTACGAAAAACTTTCGTCGTGGTCGCAGGCGGAAGAACTTATCGGGAATTTGGCACTGTCGCGGGAGCATTTAAAAATTTGGGACGACACGGTCAGTTTGTTCGAGCAGGTCGTCGACGCGCTGGGCGAAGACACAATCACGCGTGCGGACTTCGAGGCGATAATCGGCGAAGGCCTTGACGCGCTGGAAATGTCGCTGATACCGCCCGGCCTGGACGAAGTGACGGTCGCGCAATTCGATCAAAACTCCCTGCAAAATTCGCGGGCTGTCTTCGTGCTCGGCTTCGACGACCAAAATTTTCCGCGCACAGTCAAGGAAAAAAATTTACTCAGCGACGCGGACAGATTAAAACTCAACGATTCGGGGATAGAGATTTCTCGCGGCGGCAAAGAACAGGCATTGGCCGAAAAATTTTTAATCTATCGCGGCCTGACGGAGGCGCGAGAATTTTTGTGGCTGTCGTATCCTTTGGCGGACGTGGAGGGCAAAAAAATTTCGGCGTCGTCTCTGCTCAACAAAATCCGCGCAATTTTCCCCGACGTATCGACAGAGCGCGTTGAACTCGACGTCCTGCAAAATTTGGGCAGTGAAATTTTCGCGGCCGGCGAGCGCACTTTAACTCGTGAGACCGCCGAAAAACTCTACGCGCCGACGAAAAAGTTGCAAGCAACCGTCACCAAGATTGAGAGCTTCAACGAGTGTCCGTTTAAATTTTTTGCCAAGTACGGGCTTGACCTGCAGGAGCGCGTCGAATACAAAGTTCAAGTTCCCGACATCGGAAATATTTTGCACGCGGTGATGAGCCGTTTCGGTCGCGAGCTTAAGCGCGAAAATCGTCCGTGGTCGTCGGTCGGTGGTGTTGAGTTGAACAGCCGCGTTGAAAAAATTTTGGATAACCTCACGCCGAACTTCCACAACAAAATTTTATTGAGCACCAAAACTTTGGAGCATCGTCGCGAGCGCATAAAAAAAGTTGCCGTCGAATCGTTGAGCAGATTGATTGAACTCGACGGCGTCAGCGAATTTCACCCGCAAATTTTCGAGGCAGGCTTCAACGACGACGCTACCCGCACAATCGGCGACGTGCAGTTGAATTTGCTTGGGCGCATTGACAGAATCGACTTGAGCGGCGACGGAAAATATTTTCTGATTGTCGATTACAAGACAGGCAAGGCCTCAATCAGCTTGCAAAAAATTTTCGGCGGCTTGAATTTGCAACTGGCGATTTACCTCGGCGCGGCGAAAACTTTGGCGGCAGTGGACGAACGCGAGCCGGGCGCGATGCTTTACTGTCTGCTGAAGTTGTCGAGCGGAAGCGGCCGCACCGACGCGGATGCCTCGACCAAAGGCAAAGATGAATTAAAAATGCCCGGCCTTATTCGCGTGGACGAGTCAATTAAAAATGCCGTCGACAGAACCGGAGATTTTGTCAGCATGAAAAATCTCGTAAGCCGCGACGATTTGCAGACGATTATTGATTACGCGGAAAAAATTTTGCAGACGACCGCCGAACGAATTTTGAACGGTGACATTGAAGTCAAGCCCGCCAAGTTCAGCGACGCCGACGCCTGTCAATATTGTCTGTACTCCGCGCTTTGCAATTTCGACCGCGCCGTTAACGAGATAACCGCGCCGGTTAAAGGCCAGCCCGCCGAAATTATCGACATGATGAACGCCGCGCTTGACGGTTGATGATTGTGGAATCCCCCGCCAGCATCGAGAGTTTGTCAAGACGTTCATGGCGGGTGAAACTCGCGGGAATAATTTTTCTCAAAAATGTTTCAGCACGCCGTCTAGACCTTCGCGCCGATAAATTTCTTTGAAAATCTGCAAGTGCTGTTGAATGATTTTATCTAACGCCCGCATGCCGAGCATTTCTACGGGGGCGCGGTCGTCGGTAAAAATATTTTCGCCGAGCGCGGGACGTTGCCACTTGCCGGCAATGTCAATCATCAGCCGCGAAAGTTCTTCGTCGGTCAGAAGTTGTGCGCGGGCGTGAAGGTCGTCTAAAATTTTTTCGTCAGCCGCCGCAAACAAAACTCTGTTCGTGACGTTCGTCACGTCGACAATCTTCAGTGCGGGAAAAATTTTTCCTATCGTGTCAATCAAGTACTCGTTGATATTGCCCGCGCCCGAAGCCCGCATGTTCATGTTGACGACCATGACGCCGCCCGCCGTCAAATGATTGCGCACGAGCAAAAAAAATTCCGTCGAACTCATCTGGAACGGAATTGTTATATCTTGATAAGCGTCGACTAAAATCACGTCGTAAAAATTTTTATCGGCCTGCAAAAACGCTCGCCCGTCGTAAGTGACGACTTCAACGTCCTGCGGCAGGGCGAAATATTTTTTTGCAAGCCCGGTAATTTTCTCGTCAATTTCCACGCCGGTAATTTTCGCGGACGGAAAATATTTTCTGCACTGTTCGGCGAAAGTGCCGGTGCCCATGCCCAAAATCAGCACGTGCAAATTTTTTTTGCCGCCGGTGAGAAGCGGAGCCGCCAGCGCGTAATCGTAATAATAACCGGTTAAGCCGCCGTTCTTTATCTTTATCGATTGCACGCCGAAGAGCACGTTTGTCGAGAAAATGATTTGACGCGGGGTCTCGCGCACCTGCAAATAATTGTAAATCGATTCGCCCTCGTACAAAAGATTTTTTTCCCAGAACGCGAAACTGTTTGAGTTGCCGACGAGTCCGCACGCAATAAAAATTGCGACGGCCGCCGCGCAGAAAAATTTTTTCGCGCCGATACTCAAAAAATAAATCACGCCGATAAGCAACAAAATTCCGGAGAATATCAGAAACGTTATCGCGGTGCCGACGGCCGGTATCGTCACGAACGTGGGCAGGAACGTCCCGATTATGCTGCCGATTGTATTGAACGCGTTGAGGTTGCCGACGATTCGTCCGTTGTGTTGCAGATTGTCCGTGGCGTATTTGACGAGCGAAGGCGTCACCGTTCCCAAAATAAACAGCGGCGCGACGAAAATTGCCATGCACGACAGGAACGCTGCCCATATTAAAAGATTCGTGTCGATGGTGACGATTAAAGTTCCCGCGATGCCCAAGATTAAATATTTGCCGAGCACGGGTATTGCGCCAATCCAAAGCGCGGCGAAAATCAGTCGGCGATATAATTTCGCAGGATCCGCGTCCGAATCTGCGCGGCGTCCGCCCCAAACATTTCCGAGAGCAAGCGCAATCATTATTGTGCCGATGATGATTGTCCAAACGATTTGCGACGAGCTGAAATAAGGCGCGAGAAGTCTGGCGGCTCCGAGTTCGACCGCCATTATCGACATGCCCGAAAAAAATTCCGTGGCGTAGAGAAAATTTTTGTCGGCGAGTAGCGGCGACGATTGCAAAGTCATTACAGCACGCCCTTAGTCGACGGCACGCCGTGAATTTTTTCGTCGAACGCGACCGCCGTCCTCAGCGCGTGACCGAGTGCCTTGAAAATCGCTTCAACTTTGTGGTGGGAGTTCTTGCCGTAAAAAATCCTCACGTGCAAAGTAATTCCCGCGTTGACGGCGAAAGCGCGCAAAAATTCTTCGACAAGCTCCGTGTCGAAACTGCCAATCATCGGAGCAAGGTTGCCGACTTCGCAGACAAGATACGGTCGCCCGCTGATGTCCAAACTCACCAGGGCAAGCGTCTCGTCCATTGGCAGAAAAAATGTACCGTAGCGGGTTATGCCGCGTTTGTCGCCGAGAGCCGCCTTCAACGCCGCGCCGAGCGCAATTCCTATATCTTCCACGCTGTGGTGGCCGTCAACGTGTAAATCGCCCGCGCAGTTGACCTTCAAATCAAATTGTCCGTGCGCCGCGAAAAGATTGAGCATGTGGTCGAAAAATCCGATGCCCGAAGAAATTTCAGACTTGCCCGCGCCGTCCAAGTTCAGCTCTATGTCAAGACGCGTCTCGTTCGTCGTGCGGTTAATCTTGCCAATTCTCATGCCGAAGCCTCCAAAAAATATTTTATCGCGGAGAAAACCTCGTCGTTTTCAGGGAGCGTGCCGATTGAAATTCTTAAGCAATTTTTTAATCCGAACGCGCTCGGCGAAAAATATCGAATGCCGATATCCAGCGACTCCAAATAATTTTTTAACTCCTCGGCACGAGCCAGACGTATCAGCACAAAATTTGTCTGCGACGGGAAAACTTCAACACCGGAAATTTTTTCGAGCCGTTCAATCATGCGCTTGCGCTCGGCCATAATCATTTGCAGGCGTGGAACAAATTCCTCGCGCATCTGATAGACAATATCCGCCGTCACCAAAGTTAAAACGTTCATATGATACGGCATGAACGCCTTGTTGACCATGCGTGCAACTTCTGGTTGAGCAATCATGTAGCCGACGCGTGCGCCCGCCAAGCCGTAAGCTTTGGAAAACGTGCGGGCGACGAGCAGGTTAGGATATTTCGCGACAAGATTAACCGCCGAGCGACCGTAGAACTCGACATAAGCTTCGTCGAGCAAAAAAGCGCAATCAATCGACGCGGCAATCTTCTCGATTTGCTCAGGCGTCAAGACATTACCGGTAGGGTTGTTCGGGTTGCACACAACGGCAAGGTTCGCGTTCGTGTCGTGAATTTTTTTTATGAAGTCGTCAACGTTCAAGTCGAAACGTTCGTCCAAATCGAACGGCACGCCCTCAGACTCGGCAGCTTTGGCGTAAATCTTGTACATGGAAAAACTCGGTTGCGGAAAGACGACGCGCTTGCCCG
>CAMZDU010000106.1 GCA_947305445.1 uncultured Selenomonadales bacterium | reverse complement strand
GGTATGTTGGAAGAATAGAGCATGCCGCGACTGACGTATACCTCGGAATTGTTCGGATTGAGTTCGATAGCCTCTGTGTAGAATTTCTCCGCCGCATCGAAGTCGCCCTTGTAAGTAGCTCTGTTACCTTGCTCAATCTTTTGATTGTATAAGAACTCATTATCGGCTTGCTCGAATTCTGTCTTGAGTTGGGCGCGTCCCGTCTCGTCGGTGATATTGTTGGCACGCTTGCGCAGGTCCTCAACCTTTTTGTCGTTTTCGGCGACGGCTTCGTTTGTCTCACGAGTTTGGCTTATCAGCTTGGAACGGTCGGTGCTGTCACGCTTGTACCATTTTGTAATTTCGCCGTCGTCGACATTGACATCAACCGTTACTTCCCAAACAATCAGCGTAATTTGATCCGACACCTGCTTGATAACGCGATTGTATTTTGGCTCGCCGACAAGTTCATAAGCATTGCTCGTTATCGTCAAAATTTCGTCGTCGGTCAGTTCGCTGTTAACGGAACGCGAATAAGTTTTGAGATAAACGCCGGCTTGCTTGACGGCATTTTTTATTGCCTTGTCGCGGGCGCGGAGTTTGACAATCTCTTGAGACTCCAGCTCGTTGCCGTAATCGACGCCCATGGCCGTGTAAAGTTTAACTTCCGCATTAACTGCAGAAAAATTTTCTGCGTCGTAAATTGCGGGCGCGAAAGTCAGCGTGCCGACGATCAACGACGCCGCCAGAAGTTTTTTCCATCTTTTTCCAAACATAAAAATTCCCCCGTAAAAGCCAGAGCGGGTCAATCATAGTCGAGCATGGTCTCCATGTTCTCGTGCAGGGCGGCGAGATAATTTTTTAAGTCGTCGGTGACTTCGGGATTGCGCAGGGCAAATTCGATATTCGCCTGCAAGAATCCCATCTTTGTGCCCACGTCGTAGCGGTGACCTTTGAAAATGTAGGCGTACATGGCTTCGTTTTGAGCAAGCCGCTTAAGTCCGTCTGTCAGCTGAATTTCACCGCCCGCGCCAGGTTCTTGCGTCTCAAGATAGGAAAAAATCGCCGGAGTCAAAATATATCTGCCCAAAATTGCGATACGGCTCGGCGCGACTTCAAGAGCAGGCTTTTCGACGAGATCTTTTACTTTGTAAATGCCGTCCTCGACGTGTTTGCAATTTACAATGCCGTATTTGTGAACGACCTCTTCGGGAACTTCCTGCACGCCGAGAATCGAAGTCTTGTATTCGTTGAAGACCTCGACCATTTGTTGAAGGACGGGTTTGCGACTGACGACGACATCGTCACCGAGCAACACGGCAAAAGGTTCGTCGCCGATAAAATGACTTGCTGTCAAGACCGCGTGACCGAGACCGAGCGGTTGTTTCTGGCGGATAAAGTGGACGTTGGCAATCGCGGGAATATCTCTGACCATCTGCAGAAGTTCGTCCTTGCCTTTACGCTCAAGTTCGAGTTCCAGCTCAATGGAGCGGTCGAAATGATCTTCAATCGAACGTTTGTTGCGCCCCGTGACGACGATTATGTCTTCAACACCCGCCGCCGCCGCTTCCTCGATGATGTATTGAATGGTTGGTTTGTCGACAATAGGCAACATTTCTTTTGGCTGAGACTTGGTTGCGGGCAAAAATCTGGTGCCCAGGCCTGCGGCGGGAATGACTGCCTTGCGAACTTTCATGATTAATCGCTCCTGTCGTAGAAATTTTTTTAATCATAGCAGATAACTTCAACGCGGGCAAATTTTTTGGTGCATATGGAATAGGATTTTGCCGACTAGCGGCGGATAATTGTCAGCGCGTCGCCGACGGGACGTTCGCCGCCGTCTGAAGGACTGTTAACCAGACTGCCTTTGAAAATTAATTCTGTCGAGCCGCCGCCGTCCAAGTTAATTGCTTCAACTGCGCCGAAACTGTTCAGCAAAATGTGCGCCCACTCCTCAAGCGTACAACCGCGACTGTGTGCTTGACGGCCGTCGACGACCGCAAAAATATAATCGCCGTATTGAGTTATGCCGACAGCCGAGCGCGGCGCACGTCCGAGGCGAATATCTGAGGGAAATTTTTCGGCGTCGGAGGTTACGTAAACTCTGCCGCCTTTGACGAGCGTGGGACCCGCGCCGATGATGTGAACTGCCTCGTTGAAGTCGCCGGTGTATTCAACGTTAATATAATCTTCGTCGAAGATGAGCGCGTCGCCGACTTGAACGTCTGAAAATTTTTCCGTTGCCGAGCCGTTCGCGCTGACAATGAAGCCGTCAGGCGGAATGTAGTTGTCGCCTTTGTCGTGAAAAATATTTACGACGTGGCCGTCTTGGACGACAATTTCAACGCCGAAATTATTCGTGCCGGTTGAATTGCCCTGCCATTTGTTGTAGACGACGACGGTGTCGGCATTTCGTTCGCAGTTCACGCCGTTGACGACAACTTCCGTGCCGTTGAACTGCAACGCGCCGCGATAAGTTTGCCGCGCAAAAATTGTGGAGCCGTCAGCCATAATTCCCATTGCCGAGCGAATAAAGTAAGTTGTGCCCGCCGTGAGTCCGTCAATTTTCGTGTTGCCGTAAAGCGTGCCGCTCGCGCCGAAATAACTTGCATTAATCGTGGCGATTGCGTCGGGTGCGTTCATTTGTGAAACGGTTGCTCGTCCGGGAATTTTACCGCGAGCCAAGACCGGACGCATTAAATATTTCTCGTGGTCGGCTATCACTGCGAAGGCCATCACTCCGTCTTGATGATAGACCAAGAACTCCAGTCCTTCGACTTCTTCAGGCGGCGTCTCGACAATCGGCGGCGGTTGGACAATCGGTTCGGGTTGCGGCTCGACAGGCGGCGGTTGAATTGGTTCGTTCGGACGCACGGGACGCGGCTCGTTGTCGTCGATTGACCAAGGCACGCCTTCCGGCGGAGTTAACGGCACGGTCGGTTCCGACGGTCGCGGCTCGTTGTCGTCGATTGACCAGGGCACGCCTTCCGGCGGAGTTGACGGCACGAACGGTTCATCAACTGTAGATTCGTTGTCGGAAAAATTTTCGTCGGCTTGCGCCAAAGTCGGCGGCGTCAAAAAAAATATTATTGCCGCAATCAGCGCGACTATTCGTTTTGTCATATGTAGTTGTTCCTCCAATTAGTTTTTGTGTTCGGCAGATGAATCACGCGTTGTAAGGGAACAAAATAATTAGGAGTTAGGAATTGTTTGAATTGTATTGTTGTAAACCGTACAATTCCTCATTCCACATTGACGAAGCGCAACTTACAACGCGTTAATCACTAATTTCGCCGCCGCAAAAAAATTCCTTCACTGTGGAAAATTTTTCTGCACTGATATAAAATTCTGTCGCGAATAGTGAATGGGAGAAAATATTCGCTGTTCATCACAACGAGGTGATAGCATGAAGAGAATTTTTGTTGAGGACGTCACCGGCTCCAAAGTCACGATAACCGGCAATGACGCACATCATCTGTCTCGGTCACTGCGGGCGCGGCGCGGCGACAGAATCACCGCTGTGGACGGCACCGGCAACTGCGCGGTCATCGAGCTTATCGATTTCGACAAGGAGACGATTACTGCGCGGCGTGTCAGCGACATTCAACGCGGATTCGGCGGGCGACAAATAATTTTGGCTGACTGCTTGCCCAAACAAAACCGCTTCGACACGATAATTGAGAAGGCAACCGAATTGGGCGTGAACGTAATCGAGCCGCTCATCTCCGAAAGGACGATTGCGCGCCCCGGCGGCGTACGTGCTCAATCCAAAATCGAACGCTGGAGACGTATCGCCAAAGAGGCCGCTGAACAGTGCGCCCGCGATACAATTCCGACGATTGAAAATATCCGCGAGCTTGACGACTGGCTTAAAAAAATTTCTCCGCTCGACGAAGACATGCTGCTACTTTTTTGTTGGGAGAAGGAGATTGCCACAACCATTCGCGAAGTGCTTGGCAATTACGTGCTAACCGGCGGCGAGAAAAATATTATCGTGCTTATCGGACCCGAAGGCGGCTTCAGCGACCGCGAAGTACGCGAAATTAAATCGGCCGGCGGAGTCAGCGTCACGCTCGGTAAACGTATTCTTAAAACCGACACCGCCGCAATTTCTGTGCTGGCAATGATTAATTACGCATTCATGGAGTGAGCTATGAGAAAAATTTTTTTCCTGACGCTCGGCTGTAAAGTCAATCAATACGAGACCGAAGCCATGCAAAAACTTTTCGAGGCGGCGGGCTACGAATCGGCAACGGAAATTTCTGCGGCTGATGTCGTCGTTGTCAACACCTGCACAGTCACCGCAGTCAGTTCGCAAAAATCGCGGCAGATGATTCGTCGAGCGGCGGGCGCGAATAAAAATTGCGTGTTAATCGTCGTCGGTTGCTACGCGCAGAGTGCGCCGCAGGAAATTTCAAAAATTGACGGCGTGGACGTGATTATCGGCACGAAAGACAGAGTTCATATCGTCGAACTTGCCGAGGCGGCTTTGTCAACTAGGAATGAGAAATTAGGAATTAGGAATTGTGTTGGAACCGTTGAAGATATTCGCGACTTTGAAGAACTTCCGCATGCTCCGCACCGCACGCGAGCTTTTCTGAAGATTGAAGACGGTTGCAATAATTTTTGCGCCTACTGCATAATTCCCCACGTCCGCGGACGCGTTCGCAGTCGCAGTCTCGAAAGCATTCGCGCCGAGTGTCTCGCGCTCCGTGCGGCGGGCTACAAAGAGATTGTATTGACCGGCATTCACGTCGGAGCTTACGGCCGCGACTTGGACAAAAAAATTTCTCTCGTCGACGCGGTGAAAACCGTCCTTGACACGGCCAACCCTCTGCGCTTGCGACTGGGTTCGATTGAATCCACCGAGCTGACCGACGAGCTGATTGACTTGCTCAAAACCGACAGCCGACTTTGCAATCATGTACACCTGCCGCTTCAATCGGGTAGCGACGAAATTTTGCGGGCAATGCGTCGACCGTACACGACAAAAAATTTTTCCGAGCTGACTTCACGCCTTGCGGCCGAGGTTCCGGAAATTTCAATCGGCACGGATTTAATTGTTGGCTTCCCCGGCGAGACCGACGAAAATTTTTCCGAGACAATGAGTTTTATCGGCAGGCAACCATTCAGCAAAATTCACGTCTTCCCGTATTCTGCACGAGCCGGCACCGTTGCGGCGACCATGCCCAATCAAATTCCCCCGCAAACAAAAAAAGTTCGCGCAAACTTGGCGTTGGAAGTTTCGCGAATTAAAATAAAAAAATTTTCCAAACGGCTCCTCGGTCGGACAGTCGAAATTATCGCGGAGACTTCAACCAACGGAATTGTCGACGGCCTCACGAAAAATTATGTTCGCGTCTACGTTCCCGACAAAA
>CAMZDU010000105.1 GCA_947305445.1 uncultured Selenomonadales bacterium | reverse complement strand
ATCGATCTTTCACGAGGCCACCTCAGCGACGAGTACGGCAACGTTCCGTTAAACGAGGTGCCGATTAATAAAATTTTTATCCCGTCCGCAGAACCACAACCCGAAATGAATATTACACCGGCAGAACCGCAACCCGTTGAACCTGTGCCGGTCGACGAACCATTCAGCACGAATTGAAAAAAAATTGTCCGCCAAATCGGGCGGTTATTTTTTTTCGTGCAAATCATTTTTCCACTCACAACGAGTGAAAAAAAAATCCGCCGACAACTCGGCGGAATTTTTTTTTTGAAAAGTTTGCTTGTTCGATGTCAGCGGTTAATTGCTCAGAAAAATTTTGCCGCGCTGTTTAAGTTTCCATTTGTCGCCGGCAAGCTCGAAAATTGCCGCACGCTCCATGCGCAACCGCGAATAAGTGCCGCCGTCAAAATTCGACTCGAAAACCAAACCGAACGCCCGCTCCGCGTGATGATTCTCCGTGTATGTTTTAAGATTGGGCACGACCGCGAAGGTGTTGCCGTCAACCGCGCACGCCCAAAAATCGCCGCCGGCAATGCTCGTCGCCTCGACAAATTTCGGAGCAAGCTTCGGGCGGTTCATGCGTTCGTCGACATTGGCGCAGGTAAAGGCGCGAACTTTGTGGCGGCGAAGAAATCTTTCACGCGCCTGACGTGCGCTGAATCCGCTGAGTTTTTCCAGTGCGTTGAAGTCGTTGACAAAATTTTCGCCGACAGAATTTGTATCGTCGGCAGAAATTTTTTCGTCGGCAGAAAATTTTTTAACCGCACCGTTCGACGTTAACTGCGGCAGGAAAAGTTTCAGCTCGGCAATAAAAACCGGCTCGACCGACAAAGTTTTGATGTCGCGGCCGCGCTTATCGACGAAGAAATTATTTGTGTCGCGGATAAGTTCTTCGCCGGAGTCGTCGTCGAAGGCAATTCCCTCCGCCCAAAACTTTTTTGTCTTATTGAAGCGTTCGACGAAAGTTTTAAACTCGCGAAGACTCGTGACGGTGATGCCCGCGTTCAAATCGTGAGCACTGATAAACGCGCCGGACGACTGCTCGCCGCCCTGCACGAAGTCCGCGCCGGCCAAAATCGCCGAGTAAATAATTTCGTCCGCGTCGCCGAACATCTCGCGGTTGATTCGTTCCTCGTCAAAAAATTCGTCGTCATTGGCGGGCGGCTCGACAATCATGCCCGCCGCGACTTCGATTTTCGGTTGCGGGCTTAAATGCAGATTGAACTTCCTGTAACCTTTCAAGCCGCTTGCCGTGACGAAAATTTTTTCCAGAAGTTTTAAGTAAGTGTTGCCGTCGAGTTCGGAGCCGCCCGTCAGCCAACGGAAAATTCTTGCGCCGTTGCCGCCGACGAACACGTGCGGAATTTTTTCGCCGCGATACAGTCCGTACTCGTGCAAAACTTTGACAATCTCGCCAAGATAATGGAAAAGCCCTGCCGTTGCAAATTGCGCGGTCTGCAGAACATTTTTGACTTGCTCGCCGCCGGTCTTGAACTTCAAATCGGCAAGATAATTTTCGCTGTGCTCGCGCATGTCGGCATCGATAACCGCCTGTCGTTGCGTCTCGTCGCGGAGTTTGTCGCCGGAAATTTTTTCGCCGGCGAAGAGTTCGTAATTGTCGTAAATGGGCTTGAACATTTGACGGGCGGCGTAACGAATTGACGTATGGTAAACGATTCGCGGAGGCTCGCCGCTTATGACGCTGATGTCGGTCGTGCCCGCGCCAATGTCGACGCAGACGGCTCCTTGCGCGAAGTTGCCGGCCTTGCCGTTGAGTTTGTTGAAGTGATAGGCGGCAGACTTGCTTTCGGGCCAGAAGTTCGGCGCGGCGTTGACGGCCTCGCGACAAATTTCTTTGAACGAAATTTTCTGCGCCTGCGAAAACGACGTCGGGTAGGAGAAATTCCATTGAACGTCGTTTGCGCCGTTAGCCGCCGCTTCCGCCGCCGCCTGCAGACAAATTTGCTCGATATAAGCCGCCGTCTTTCGCCGCTGACGATCATCATCTGCCCACTTCAAATTTGCGTCAATCTGCGCGGCAAACTGCTCGAAGACCCGCGAATTTTCCGAGCTTAACAGGAAGACGTGCCCGTCAATCAGCGGCCGCACCTGCGACAGCTCGCCCGTGTGCAACAGGTGGAATATGCTAAGGAACGAGCCATCAGCCCGCGGCGGAATTTGCGACGGAATGAAGTGGCGATACGTTTGAGCGCGTGCGCCGCCCGAAGCAGTCACTTGAAACAGCCGCGGCTCGAAATTCAGCGGACGCGGCTCGCGGTCATTCTCCGCGACGAAAACCATCGTGGAGCTTGTGCCGAAGTCCACGCCAATTTTCCAATTCAAGTCAACGTTGCGTTCGATAATTTTCGGCCTGTCGAGAAGGATGACGCCGACTTCAAACGGAGACTTGCCCAGGTGCGGCGGCGGATTGTAAGTGCAGACGAGCACGTCGGGAAAATCGTCGAGCTTGACGGTAAATCTGTTAGACAAAAAATTTTTCCGCGAACTTTGTCCGAACGGCTCGACAAAATAAATATCTGTGGCAAGCGCGTTGTCGTCGGATTGCGCACGATAATTTTCGTAGTAGAGAAAATAATTTTTCCAACCGGCGCGGCGCACGTTCGGCCACAGCTCCACGACGGGAACTTCGCGGTCGATGTAAATCAAATCGCGCTTCGGATACGTCTTCGTCCAACGAAAATCTTTGCCGGAATTTTTTACGCCGCTCAACGGGAAATTGAAGTGCAGATAAAAATTTTCCGCGTCGTCCGAAATTGACAGCCGCGAAAAAATTTCTTCCGTCGAAAACAGCTCCAGCAACTCGCGCTTGAGCGGCAGTATCGGCGTCAAATCTTTTTCCGACAAATTTTCCGTGCCGCGCAGTTGCGGAGAATTCGGGAAGGCGTCAGCCGGTTCCGTGACGGCCATGCGCTCATGGAAAAAATCTTCGGGACGACGAAATTCCGCGCCGTTCAAATTCGTGCGGCCGATTTTTTTTCTGTCGTCAAGTTTGTCGTCGGTTATCTCGTTCGCGCCGATTCCCTGCCACACGACGAGCCGTGCGGCGTCGACGCCTTCAAAGCGCGCAAAATCTCTGACCAGGTCGGGCGACACGAGCAGAAGATTTTTTTTCTTGACGAGCAGACGGACGGCCGAGTCCTCGAAACGAGCTTCGCGGCTTTTAATCGTGTCGTCGAGCAGTCGAGCAATTCCGACGTGCAAATTTAAATTCGACGGCACGAACTCGAAACTGCCGCCGGCGGTCGTCGCGGAGGCAACGTCGCGCTCGTAATCGCCGATACATTTCAACAGCGCATTAGAAATTTCTTTTGCGGTGCCGCCGATTTTTTCAAGACGCTGAATTTTTTCGTACAAGTTCGCCAACCAAACTTTAAGCGCGGCCAATTCCGCCGCCGACAAAAATTTTATCGGGTCGGTCAGCGTGCGTTGATTTGCACTCCACGGCGTGAGGAGTTTTCCCGCGAAGACTCGTTCATAATCCGCCGCGCAAGTTATAAGCGTCGTCGGCGAAGTCATTGCTATCGGCAGACCGTTGAAGGTGATGACGTAAAGGTCGGTCAGCCACGCGTCGTCATTTCCGTTAAGTGATTCGTGCGGGGCGAGCGAACGTAAAATTTCTGCCAAGTCCGAGCGGTCGTCGAGCAAATTGATCTGCTCCGCTTTTAGGTCGAGCCGCTTAAAATCTTTCAGCGCGAGCATCGCCAACAGTGCCCGCCACTCGCCCAAAACTTTTTCGTGCAGGCCGGTGACGAATTGTCGCGTTGCCTCTGTGTCGAACAGTGCCATTTTAAACAGCAACGGCCGCGCCCACATGTCGGGGATTGAATCAACCGTGCCCATTTCCTTGAGCGATTCGCCGCAGTCGAGACTGTTGGCCAGCCCCTGCAAAAAATTTATGTCGGTCTCCTTCCAAATGCCGGCTTGGTCGCTGAGAATTTTGGAGACGTCGCCATTGACCTTGGGCAGCATCGGGAAATAAGAATTCGCCATAGAAACACTCCTTTGCAATTCAAAATTTTTATTGGCTACTGTAGCCGAGTTGCTTGGCCTTGTCGAAGTCGACTCGCGCTTTTTCTGCGTCGCCGAGCCGTTGATAACAGTAAGCCCGCAAAACATACGCCTCGGCATAATTCGGATTGAGTTCGATTGCCTTGATTGCGTCGGCCAGTGCCGGTTCAATTTTTTTCGACAACGCATAAGCCCGCCCGCGATTTAAATATACTGACGCGTAAACAAAATTCAGTTCGATTGCCCGCGTGTAGTCGGCGATTGCCGCATCATAATTTTTCTGCTGGCAGTAAATGTCGCCGCGATTGTTATAGGCTATTGCAAAATTCGGATTGGCTTCAATCGCCCGCGTGAAGTCGGCAAGAGCTGGCTCGACTTGCTCAAGCTCCTTGCGAACGACGCCGCGATTGTTGTAGGCGTCGGCGTTATTGGGATTGAGTTGCAACGCTTTGTCATAGTCAGCAATCGCCCGCTCGTGTTGCTTAAGTTCATGATAAACGACGCCACGATTGTTGTACGCATCTGCAAAATTCGGATTGAGTTGAATTGCTTTGCTGTGGTCTTGAATGGCGCGGTTGTAATCTTTTAAATTGGAGTAGACATTGCCGCGCCCGCTATAGGCCTGATAAAGCTTCGGGTTGATTTCAATCGCCTTGTTGAAGTCGGCAATCGCCGCGTCATATTGGCCGAGGTCATCATAAACAATTCCGCGATTGACATAGGTAAGCTCAAAGTACGGATTAATTTTTTCGGCCGCCTCGTATTCTTGAAGTGCCCGATTAAAATCTCCGAGGTCGTGATAAATTATGCCGCGGTTGATATACGCCTCGACGCCGTCGGGATTAATGGCGGAAGCTTTGTCGTATTCTTGCAGTGCCTGCTCGTATTGTCGATGGTCGTAATAAATTATGCCGCGATTGTTGTACGCTAATGCTAAATTCGGATTTAATTCAATAGCTTTGTCGAAGTCGGCAACGGCCTGCTCGTATTGTTTAAGTTGCGTGTGAGCGATGCCGCGATTGTTGTACACCTCTGCATAATTTGGATTTAATTCGATTGCTTTGTCGAAGTCGGCAATGGCGCGTTCATGCTGATTCAAAGCTTTGGAGTAGGCGGTGCCGCGATTGTAATAAGCGTCGGCGTAGCGCGGATTAAGTTTTAAAGCTTCGTCGTAAAGTTTGATTGCGTTGTCATAATCTTTTTCGTAAAAGAATTTGTTGCCCTCTTCAAGCTTCTGATTGGCAAGAAAGTCGCGGTCGGCAATGTCAAGTTGCTTGCGAATGCGTATCTTCTCGGCTTGAGTTGTGGCGCGATTGTACTGATCCTTTAAGTCTAT
>CAMZDU010000104.1 GCA_947305445.1 uncultured Selenomonadales bacterium | reverse complement strand
GATTCGCGAGGATTTCACCATGACGAGAGCTGAATTGAAAAATTTAATCGACGCGGCGTCCGGCAGACGACCTGCCGACCTTGTCATAAAGAACTGCCAAATTGTCAACGTGCTCGGCGGCGAAATCTGCGCGGGCAACGTGGCAATCACCGGCGGAAAAATTGTCGGCATGGGTGCGGAAGATTATGACGGTGAAAAAATTTTTGACGCGGGCGGAAAATTTCTCGCGCCCGGATTCATTGATGCGCACATTCATATCGAGTCGTCGTACATAAGCCCCGAACAGTTCGGCAGGATTGTCGTCCCCTGCGGCACCACAAGCATTGTCGCCGACCCGCATGAGATTGCAAACGTCTGCGGTCTGCGCGGACTGCGTTATATGCTCGACGCCGCGACTAAAACCAAACTCAATATAATTTATGCAATGCCCTCGTGCGTGCCGGCTCTGTCGTTCGAGGACGCGGGCGCGACTTTGGAAGCGGCGGATATGGTCGAACTTCTCGGCGACGAAAATTTCTTCGGGCTTGGCGAATTCATGAACGCGCCGGGAATTATCAATGCCGACGACAAAGTACTCGACAAAATTTTGCTCGCCAAACACTTCGGCAAATTGATTGACGGTCACGCGCCCAAAGTCGCCGGCAAAGATTTAAATGCTTACATGTGCGCGGAAATTGTCGGCGATCACGAATGCCGCACGCTCGACGAGATGCACGAGCGCATTTCAAAAGGCATGTACGTTTTGATTCGCGAAGGCTCCGCTTGCCACGACATCAAACGACTTTTTAAAGGCGTGACGTCTGCAAACAGTCGACGCGTCCTGCTGTGCTCGGACGATTGTCAACCGAAGACGATTCTTAAAGACGGACACATTGACAGAAATTTGCGCCGTTGCGTCGACAGAGGGCTTGACCCGCTGACCGTGATTCAAATGGCGACAATTAACGTTGCCGAAGCTTTCCGACTGTACGACCGCGGCGCAATAAAAATCGGCGGGCGTGCGGATTTGGTTTTGCTAGACGACTTGAAAAATTTCCGTGTCGACAAAGTTTGGATAAGCGGTGAACTCGTCGCGGAGAGCGGCCGCTATCTGCCCGAAACTGTTGCGGCGGATATATCGAACGTCAGAGGCTCCGTCCGCGTAAAAAAATTTTCCGTCGACAACTTGCAAATGCATTTGACGAGCAACCGCGTCAATGTCATTCAGATTAAGGCCGAGGGCGTCTTCACGAAAAAAAATCTCGCCGACGTGAAACTCGACGAGACCGGTGATTTTGTTTTCGACGCCGCGCAAGACATTTGCAAAGTCGCCGTCATTGAACGCCATAACGAAACTGGCAAAATCGGCCTCGGACTTTTGGGCGGCTACGGCATCAAGCGCGGAGCAATCGCCGTTTCCGTGTCGCACGATTCGCACAACATTATCGCGGCGGGCATAAGCAACGACGAAATTTTTTCAGCAATCAACGCGCTCGTCGACATGGAAGGCGGCATGGTTTTAGTTAACGGCGGCAAAGTCATTGCGGCGATACCGTTGCCGATTGCCGGTTTGATGAGCGATATGAGCGGCGAAGAACTCCGCGACAAACTCAGCGACCTCCACACCAAAGCTCACGACGTGCTTGGCATAAACACGCAAGTCGAACCGGTAATGACGCTAACTTTTATGTCGTTGCCCGTTATCCCCGAAATAAAATTGACGACGCGAGGGCTTTTCGAGTACGCGCCGTTCAAATTCATTCCGATTGAAGCTTGAAAATTTTTAGTCGTCGCGAAAAAATTTGCGGCGATTTTTTTTTGTGGAAAAGTCATTTCGTCAGCGCGATGAAAATTTCTTCAAGAGGTCGTCCCGCACAAAGATTTTCCGTCGTGTCGAGTGCAACAAGCCGTCCGCGATTGAGTATCGCCACGCGGTCGCAAAGAAATTCCGCCTCCTCGATATAATGCGTCGTCAAAACGATTGTGATTCCACGTGACTTCAGGTCAGTCAGCAGCTCCCAAATTTTTCGGCGGACTTGCGGGTCAAGCGCGACTGTCGGCTCGTCAAGCAACAAAATTTTCGGGCGGTGAATCAGCGCACGGATAATTAACAGACGGCGTTTCATTCCGCCTGACAGCTCGCGCACGTTGGAGCGACGAACTTTCTCCAGTTCGACGAATTTTAACAGCTCGTCAATGCGCTCGCGTCGTTCGGCTTTCGACAGGTGATGCAGTCGCGCATGAAGCTCCAAATTCTCCTCAACCGTCAAGTCTTGATCGAAATTTAAATGTTGCGGCACAAGTCCGAGCAAACTTTTGACAAAAATTTCGTTGCCGAGAGTCGGGCGTCCCTCAAAAAAAATCTCGCCTGCCGTCGGTTTAAGCTGGAGTGTCAGCATTTTTATTGTAGTGGTTTTGCCCGCGCCGTTTTTGCCGAGCAAGCCGAAAACTTCGCCGCGTTCAATCGTGAAACTTATTTTGTCGACAGCACGCACCGAGCCGAAAATTTTTTCCACATCGCAAAGTTCAATCATCAACAATACGCCGCCGGAAGCTTTCAGGTGGGAAGGAAGCGGCGCACACCTCCTTCATCTTGAAAAATATTTTATGTTAAGTAAAAAAAATCTCCCGCGAAAAATTTGGCGAGAGATTTTTTTTGCTCACTTCCAAGAATTTTCGCCGCCGAGGAAATTATTATCGTCCCAATCGTCGGGCATGCCTTTGGCGAAAATTACGGGCTTGGGAGAATTTTCTTGCACGAACTTTGCAACGGAGCCGAGTGTAGTTTCATTCATGCCGCCGAAGCCGCGAGAGCCCATTACAATCAAATCATAGTTGCCTTTAGCGGTGACGTTGACAATTTCTTCAGCCGGCTCGCCGACTTCCACACGCGTCTTGACGTCAACTTCGTGCGGTATGACTTGCCGAAGCTCGGATAAAAATTCGTAAGCGGCGGCGTTGAGTTCGGAAGGAATATATCCGCCCAAACTCACCTGCTCGAACGCGGAGATCTCCTCGTCGATTTTAACGCACATCATCAGCGTTATGCGTGCGCCCCAGGCCTCGGCAATGTCAATCGCCATGAGCAGTGCTTTGAAGGCTTGACCGGAGCCGTCCGTCGGCACGAGAATATTTTTAATCGTAGCGTCGGTTGTGGAGATTTCGGGCGGCGCGTCAAATTTTTCCAGCAGTTCGCCTTGCCGCGACTTAATCAAGTCGTTGCGTTTCGTGTAAAATCTCAAGCTCAGCAGAATCGCGACGATTGCGACGTAGATAAAAAACGCGCCGATTTCCGAACTTATCTGCGACAAAGTTGCGCCGCGCTGAATTATATCCCGCGTGAAGTGGAATTCCCACGTCAGCGGAAAAATATGCGACGCCGTCACTACCCACGGCGACAGGTGCGACAGCGGAGAAGTCACACCGCCGAGGATAAAGCCGCCGGGTATAAACAAAATCATTCGGCTGGAGGCGATGCCCGGATTCGACGCCGTCCACCCGACCAAAATGCTCAGCATGCCGAGCATCACCGCATAGACAATTTGAATCAGCAGGAAGTCGATTACGCGCCCGCTGAAAACTAAATCGCCCCACACGCGCAAAATTGCCAGCCCCACGAAAAACGATACCACCATGCACGCCGAGTACGGCAAAATTCTTCCGACCAAATCCCACGGCGTTCCGTCGAGCAAAATTTTGTCGAGTTGCTTTGACAATCTCAAGCGCGGCACCATTCCAATCGTCGCGAAAACAAAAAACATTGCTCCGAAAAAAAACAGGAAGCCTTGCGTCTGCGTGTTCGACGTGGAGCCGGCGGGATTGAATAAATTTCTGTCGTTAAGTGTCAAGCCGCCCGAAGTCGTCGAATTCATAGCGTTGTTAATGGCAATGAGTTCATTCATTGCGGCCTTGATGTCAGCGGTTTGCGCGGTGTTGGAGTTGTCGTAAAAAATTCCGACGGGCGAAGAACTTCCGCTGTAAAAATTTTTTTCGAGACCTTCGGGCAGATAAATCACTGCGTCGGCCTCGTCGCGGTAAAAAAATTCATCGACATTTGCCGCGACGTTGATAACCGCCTTAACGCGCATGTATTCGGAAGAATCAATCTGCGTGATGAGTTCGCGGCTGTATTTGGAGTTGTCCAGGTCGATAATTATAATCGGCGCGTCTTTGGCAAAATTTCCGGCGAGCAGAACGCTCAAAAACACGCTGATAATCATCGCCACAGTTAAGCAAACTTTTTCGTAAGGCATGCCTTTGCCGCTGAACAAAAATTTCGTCTCGTCTTTGAAGGAGAAAATAAAACCCACGTAATCGCCTCCGTCAGTCAAGCTCAACGGTGACAGTTTGACCCGCGAGAATTTTTTCCGGCTCGTCAATGTAAATTCGCACTTGGAATGCCGATAAATCAGCTTGACCCTTCTCTCGCGACTGCTTTAAGTCTGCAAAACCAGGAGCTTGCGTGAGAAGTCGAATTGTCCCGCGAACGTTTTTGTTGTCGGCAACGGTTCGACAAATAATTTCGTCGCCTTCGCGCAAATTGATCGCCTGCTCTTCCGAAAGATAAATGTCGTAATAAATTCGCCGCGTCTCCAGCAAAATAACGGGTACGTTCGGCGAGATCATTTCGCCCTGCTTCTGAAGTATCGACAAAATTTTTCCGTCCTCCGGAGCGTGCAAAGTTAAGCGCGACTTCGCAACTTCCAATTCTTTAAGCTGAATCTCCAAATAATTTTTCTGTTGAATGAGTGCGGCGATGTCGTTGCGGATATTTTCGGCCGAGGCGCGTTCCTGCTGAATAGTCGGCAAGTTAAGCGAATCGGTTGCACCGTTGTCCGCGACGCCCGCCAAAAGTCTGTCGAGGAGTTGCTGTTGCGTGTCGACGTTTGCCCGTGCCACGTTGAGTGTTGTCGCCGCGTCGTCGAGTTGAGATTTTGCAATCGCACCTTCCGCGAAGAGATCCGACTTGCGCTTGTAATCGAGCTCCGCGTTGGAAAGTGTGGCCTTTGCCGCCGTGACCGCGCCGCGTTGGCTGTCTATCTGCCGAAAAGATTGTTGCTCGTCGTTTGTGACTTTGAATAAACTTGTGCGCATGTTGCCCGACGTGGAATTTATTTGCGCGTCGAGTTGGGCAATTTGCGCCCGAAGTTTTTCGATTGCTAAGTCGGTGTCGGTCGCATCAATTTCCATGACGACTTGCCCGGCAGAAACTTCTTGCCCTTCGCGAACATTTTCGTTGATTAATCGTCCGCCGACCGAGTTAAACGACAATTTTATTTGCTCCGCCGTCAAAATGCCGTCTTTTTTCTGCGTGGCGAGCAGTACAGCGTCGTTGCCGCGATACATCAACACGACGCCGCTGATTATCAGCAATGCGATAAATAAAATTCCCGCACGAATTGCTTTGCG
>CAMZDU010000103.1 GCA_947305445.1 uncultured Selenomonadales bacterium | reverse complement strand
GCGGACAGCCTCGTCGATGTCCTTGCCGCTCTTGCCCGCCGTGATAACTTCCAGCCCGTAAAGTTGCGCGTCGAGCAGGGCGTTGTACATTCTGCGTTGCTCAATCGACGCACGTCCGACGCAAATTGTGCGTGTGATGTCGGAGCAATAACCGTTGAAGGTCGCACCGAAATCCAGCGTCACGAATTCACCGGCGCAAATTTTTTTTGTCGTAGCCGTACCGTGCGGAAGTGAACTTCGCCAACCTGAAGCGACAATCGTCGCATAAAGTATTCCAATTCCGCCGCCACGTCAAGCTCGCGCACGTCCGGTTTGATAACGTCCAAAATTTTTGTGAAGGCGTCGTCGGCAATGGTGCATGCTCTGCGAATTTGAGCAATCTCCGCCGCGTCCTTAACCTGGCGCAACGTGTCGACCTCAACGGATTTAAACTCGACGCCGACGAGTTCTTTGACAAGATAAGCGTGCTCGGCAACCGTCATAATCAAACCTTCAATGCCGACGCGTTTGCAACCGAGAAATTTTATTTCGTCGACGATTTTTTTTAGAAGGCCTTCGGTCTGTTCAACGAGCGCGAAGTTTTTTGTCTGGTGGCGAGCTTGTTCGCTGTAGCGTCCGTCGGTTATGAGGCGGCGAAAATTTCTGCCGACAAGCAAAGCCGTACTGTCGCCGCGAAAACCGCTGAAGTAGGTGACGTTGGCAGTCTTGGTTATCAACAGCGCGTCGACCTCTTCGGCACGGAGCTTGTCATATAAATTTGCGAGCCGTTCGCCGTAATCAAAGTTTGTGCTCATTTCGTGTCCTTCTGCAAACGACGAATTGCAATATCGAGCGCGGCAATGTAGCTGTCGACGCCGAAGCCGCAAATTTGACCCATGACGACCGGCGCAAGCACCGACGTATGTCGAAATTCTTCGCGGCGATGAATATTCGACAGGTGCAACTCAATCACGGGCACGGGCACTGCGGCTATCGCGTCCCTAAGGGCGATGCTGTAGTGCGTGAGTGCTCCGGCGTTGAGCAAAATAAAATCGTATCGCCCGCGAGCTTTTTGAATCGCCTCGACGAGTTCGCCTTCGTAATTCGACTGCAGGAAGTCAATCGTGTCGACGTCGGCTTCACTCGCCCGCACGCGCAACAATTCGTTTATATCGTCGAGTGTCAATCGTCCGTAAATTTCCGGCTCGCGTGTGCCCAACAAATTCAGATTCGGACCGTTGAGTACCAGGATTCGTTTGACGTTCACACCGTCAGTATCTGATTGCAAATGTATTCTCTCCTTCCGCAACGGGCAAGTCGGTTACTTCAAAATTTGTAACTTTGATCCAATCGTTCCCGCGTTTAATTTTGTCGATGAGGTGTTCAACGGTCGGAGCCTCGCCCTGCAACTCCATGGTGACGGAGCCGTCGCTCATGTTTTTAACCCAGCCGGTTATGCCCATGCTTTTGGCGTTGCTCATGACGAAAAAGCGGAAGCCGACGCCTTGCACGCGACCAATTGCGCGGCCGCCTTTGCGCACGCCGTTTTCAAGGGTGCCGACTTCGACGGGTTCAGCGTCTTCGCTACCGCCGAAAATTTTTCTAAAGAAGCTCATAATATCAACTCCTGACGGGCAAGCAATACACACTCGCCGTAAAATTTTAACCACGGTTCCAAACCCAGAGCAACCATCTGCCGCTGAAAGTTGTCGCCTATGAACGGCTCGTCTTCGGGCGAGACGTGATATTGACGCAAGGCGAATTCGTACGCGGGATTCAACGTTTTGATAAAATTCATCAGCGTCCAAAAGTCGTCAAGCTTGTGATAAGCACTTATTGCAAGTATCGGCTTGAAACGGGCGATTGTCGTCGCCGCGCCGCGCAAGACGTCGAGTTCCGCGCCTTCCACGTCGAGCTTGATAAAGTCGACACGCGGCAAATTTTTTTCGCGCACGTACTCGTCGAGCGTAATTATTTGCACGGTCTCGGAGCCGTCGTCGTCAAGGTGCGTGGAGCCGCCGTTGAGCGGACGATATTTGGCGGTGTGATTGTAAGAACCGAGTCCGAAATTTTCCACGACGAAATTTTTTTGGCGGGCAACTTGTGCGACTTTGTTAAAAACATTTTTGTCAAACTCGAAGCCGTAAACTTTGAAGCCGCGTTCGGTGAATCGCAAACACGTGCCGCCGTCGTAAGAGCCGCCGTCAATTACAATCGCGCCGCGTTCGGGAATAAACCCCGGCGTCATATAGTGCGAGTTATTGGAATGATGAATCTTGTCGGGACGATTGGAAACGTTCCCCAGCCAGTAGCCGCGAAAAGTTTTACGAGACTCCTCGTCAATCAACGCGTCGTAAAAATTTTTTAGCGCGGGCAAATTGCTCATGAAAGCATCATAAATTTCTGCGGTGTTTTCGCGTTCAGGAAAGAGCACCTTGCTTGCGGGAAAATTTTTCGCGGCAAAGCGTGCGTCAATCGACGACAACGCAAAAATATATTCGGGACGCAGACGACGATTGATCGCCTCGTCGACGGAAATAATTTCAAAGTCGGCACGCTCGACAGCGGAAGTCGACAGCGTGATAAAATGCGTCAAGTTCAGTTTGAAATTTTTTGCCGCGGCAAAAGCATCTTCCGGCTTTGTGACGCTGAGCAAAGCTACGGGAATTTTCTGCTCGATGATTTTATCGATAACAGTGTCGTAACATTCATCATGCATGTTGCGAATAAGTTCGATAAATTTTTCCAAAGTTAATTTGCCTCCCGCATGAGTGACCAAATTTCCAACGGTTTGTTGACGAAAATTTTTACGAGCTGTTGAGCGTGCGGCGCGGCAAAAATTTCTGCGTCGTTCTCGTCGCGTAGGGAAGTCAGCGTCTGTGAAAAAGTTTGTCCGTGCGGCTGAAGAAATTCCACGCGCTCACCGACAACAAATTTTCCGCGCTGTTCAATCGTCGCCGTCATGGTCGCGTTGTCGAAGTCGCGAACTATACCCAAAAAATCAGCCGAACGACTCGGCTTGGAAGTCAAGTAAATTTCGGTAGGTTTGCCGTCGTCCGCGAAAAAGCCCGTCGTGTACGGTCGGTGAGCAATCTTATCAAGCTCGGCCGTCCACTCGTCGCGGATTGCAAAATCTTCGGGCGCGGCGCAATAAGAATCAATCGCCGCCCGATAAACTTTGACGACGCCCGCCACGTAGTTGACGCTTTTCATGCGGCCTTCGATTTTGAGCGACGCGACACCGCTTTGAATCACTTCGGCCAAGTGCGGCAACAGACACAAGTCTTTCGAGTTCATGACGTAGGAGCCGCGCTTGTCTTCGCTGACGGGAAAAAATTCGCCGTCACGAGTTTCCTCGACGAGATTATATTTCCAGCGGCAAGAATGCGTACATGCGCCCGAATTTGCGTCGCGTCCCGTCAAAAATTTCGACAGCCAACAACGGCCGGAATATGAGATGCACATCGAGCCGTGAACAAAAATTTCCAGCTCCGCCGCGCAGTTTTGCTTGACGGTTAAAATTTCGTCGCGTGTCAGCTCGCGAGCAAGAACGATTCGACTTGCGCCGAGGTCGTGAAAAAATTTCGCCGCCCGCCAATTTGTTACGTTTGCTTGCGTGCTGATATGGAGCTTGAGATTTGTCAACTCCTTCGCCAAAGAGAGCACGCCCAAATCCGAAATCAACGCCGCGTCGATACCCGCGCCGTCCAAAAATTTCAGCCAGTCCGCCAACGCGTCGAGGTCGCTGTTGTGCGCGAAAACGTTGACCGCCGCGTAAATTTTTTTGCCGAGCGCGTGCGTGAATTTGACGGCCTGCAAAATTTCGTCGCGGGTGAAATTGTCGCCGTAAGCACGCAGACTGAAATTTTTTCCGCCGAAGTACACGGCATCAGCTCCGTAAATCAGCGCGACCTGCAGTTTCTCAAAATTTCCGGCAGGCGCAAGCAATTCGGGACGATTGCATTTGCAATTAGAAATTTTTTGAGTTGTAGTGTTGTCGTCAACAACCACACTCTCCGAAACATAATTCCTAATTCTTAATTCCTCATTCCTCATTGAATCAGCGGTATTTGTTGACAAGTTCCAGATGCTCCTCGTAAGTTTGCGAGTAATGATTGTGCCCGCGACGGTCGGCGACGAAATACAAATACTCGGTCTCCGACGGGTGCAACACAGCCGTTATCGCCGCCATGCCCGGGTTTGCTATGGGGCCGGGCGGCAAGCCGATATGCTGATAAGTATTGTACGGCGAATCAATGCGCGTGTCTTCGATTGAAACTTCCTCTTTCGGCGTGTCCATAAGATATTGCAACGTCGCGTCGGTTTGCAACGGCATGTTGAGTTTAAGACGCTTTAGCAACACTTGCGCGACAATCGGACGGTCTTCGGGGAAACGGACTTCGCGTTCGACCAGTGAAGCCAATGTTATCAAATCGTAAATCGACAAGCCCATTTTCTCGGCATTCTTGCGCATCTCCGGCGTCAATCGGTCGTCGAGGGTGCCCGCCATGAGTTTTAAAATTTCATCAATCTCAACGTCGCTTTCGACGGCATACGTTTCGGGGAACAGAAAACCTTCCGCCGCGAAGAAAACATTTTCGCGCTTGCGCATGTAATCATAGGGCGTGAAGTCCGCCGCAGCCTTGAGGAATTCTTCTTTGTCCACAAGGTCAAGATTGACGAGCCGCTCGGCAATTTCTTTGACGCCGAAGCCTTCAGGTATTGTGAACTTGACAAGCCGCTTTTCGCCGTTCAAAAGTTTGGTAAAAACTTCGTCGTCCTCCATGTCGGCGGTAAAAGTGTACGAGCCAGGGCGAAGCTTGTCGTCGTAGCCGCGCAGTCGGGCGAGAATTCGGAACTTCAGCGAACTTTTTATGACGCCCTTTTCGGCCAACCGCTCGGCAATTTCGGCGGTAGAGATGCCTTCGCGAATTTTTATCTGGATATGTTTTTCGGTGACGGTATTTTCGACAACAGGCTCGTTCGGCGCGGGCTTATTAATTTGCGCAACTGACGGGTCAATAAAAACCAAAGCCATAACAATGCCGACTACGCACAGAAAAACCGCTCCCGCTATGGTCGCCACATACCGCCAGGAAATTTCTTCAAACAAGTCGGCAAACGAGATATTCAGCTTGTCGAGCAGAAAATTTTTTTTGTCGGCGCGGCGGGAAGGAATTTCCAACTTCTCGGTATCTTTGTCGTGGTCGACGGAAATTTTTTTGTCGTCGGAATTGCTCATTCTTCCTCATCCAAAAGGCGTTCATAAGCCGCCTGAACCTTGGCAAACTCCTCGTCGGTGGGTTCAACGTATTCGTCTTGCCCGTCCTCGCCCGTGACGATTTTGGCAATGATTACGTCGTCTTCGCAGTCGCAGTCGTCGTCGTGTTCGTCGTCGGTGACTTCGACAAGGAGCGC
>CAMZDU010000102.1 GCA_947305445.1 uncultured Selenomonadales bacterium | reverse complement strand
CATCTACCGCAGGGACTGCGGGAAGTAAAGCCTGTATGAGAGGAAATAAGACGCATATGCGCTACCTCGTTGATTCAGGAAGCTCCCGCCTCTTAGCCGTTAGGCGTAGGCGGGAGTAGTTCACCCAACGCCGTCAAATATACGCATGAAGGCCCCGTTACATTAAAAATGAGCGGGCGAGAACTTGACGGCAATACTTTCGAGTTGCAGGTTAACGTAAGAGACACCGGCATTGGCATTCGTGCTGAGGATATGGACAAGCTTTTTCAATCGTTCCAGCGAATCGACGAGGAGCGCAACCGAAATATTGAGGGCACGGGCTTGGGCATTGCCATTGTGCAGAAACTTTTAAGCATGATGGGCAGCAAATTGGAAGTGACGAGCGAATACGGCAAAGGCTCCGAATTCTCTTTCACACTGCAACAAAAAGTTATCGACCGCACGCCCATCGGCAATTACGACGAACATAAGAAGACGCACGATGAAACGCTCGCCGCGAAAAAATTTTTGACGGCAACAAACGCAAAAATTTTGGCCGTGGACGATAACGACATGAATTTGAAAGTTATCAGCGGTTTGCTCAAAAGAAATTTGATTGTGCCCGACCTTGCCGACAGCGGGCAACAGAGCATCGAACTTGCCAAGAAAAATTTCTACAATATAATTTTCATGGATAACATGATGCCGATAATGAGCGGCGTCGAGACGTTGAAAATCATGCGGCGCGACAAAATTTTGAGCGATAAAACGAAAGTCGTCATGCTGACTGCCGGAGCGATTGCCGGCATGCGCGAAATTTATCTGCAAGAAGGTTTTGACGACTATCTCAGCAAGCCCATTGATGTTTCCGAACTTGAAGCGATTTTGGAAAAGTATTTGCCCGCCGAAATCGTCAGCTTTGAAGTTGACGGCCGTAAAAAAATTTCCGAGCCGCCTGCGCATGCCAAACAACTTCCGACCGAAGAGCCGGAAGAAGTCGTCAGCGAAGACACCTTCACCGGACGCGAACGAAAATTTTTTGCCGAGACTTGTCCCGATATTAATCTTGACATTGCCCTGAAATATTGCATGGACAGCAAAAGTTTCTTGTTGCAGATGCTGACGACTTTCACCGACGCCAAACGAGCCGAGAAAATTCAAGAGGCCTTCGACGCCGACGACGTGAAAAATTATCAAATACTCGTTCACGCCCTCAAGTCGACTTCACTTTCAATCGGCGCGGAAAAATTGAGCGAGTTGGCAAAAGAATTGGAATTGGCCGCCAAAAACAATAATTCCGAAGAAATTAAATTCAATCACGGCGATTTAATGTCGACTTATGAAAAAGTTCGCGAGCAGATTACAAAATATTTAACAAAATAGCGCGAGAATACCCCCGCCTGGTGACGAGTAGTTCACCTATTTTTCAAGTAGGCTCGAATGTTTAAATTTGTCGATATAAACTTTGTCGCCGCGAAGTGTGCCGCTGTCCTTGAAGGCAGTTTTAAAACCGATATTATCGAGTTGAGCGGCGATTGCTCGCGCTACACCGTCGCTGTCGAATCGTTGACAGCATCGAATGCGCAAAAGTCTGTTATCGTCATACGCGCCGACAAACAGGAAAAAACCTTCAATCGGAACATACGGCTCCATGTTGAAATCACGCACGACAGATTTGTAAGCAACAGGCAATTTGAGAATTCCCGGATAAGTCATGGCGAAAGTCAACGGTCTGGAACTCGGAGTTGTCGCCAACTTTTGAGCGATAAGCTCCGGTGCAGTGCCGTCGGCTTCGTAACCGAGAATTCTATTTTTTTTCTTGACGAGCGTGGCGGCGAAATTTTCGGGCTTAAGTTGCGCCTTCAAGGAACTTTTTAACAGTCGACAACACTCGGCAACGTCGAGATTGTCCATGTCGTCTGTGTAAGTCAAAATCACGCTGTCGGAAAAATTTGCCGGCGTGTTCGTGTTGAAGACGGGACGCATGTTGACCGGCATTTTCGCGACAATCGGCAAGTTTTTTGTGTCGTAAATATTTTTCAAGGCTCGCGCCGTGACAACTATCATCAGCGGCGTAAACGACGTTTGATATTTTCGAGAAATCTCAATCATATCGACAACGGAAATTTCAACGTCGTAACTCCGCAAAATGTCTGCTTCGGACGCGAAAAATTTTTCGGGCACGGTAAAAGCTCCGCTCGATTTGTAAGTCCAAGTCGGCACGGCGTTTTCGTCACCAAATTTGCTGTAGGGGTCGTCGCGTTCAATCGGATCCATGTTGCGATAAGCGTCGTCCGTCAATCTCGCGACTTCGGCCGGCTCGACGTTAAATCCCAGTTCGTGCGCGTAATGATAAAGCAACGTGCAGATAAACGACCAGTTGCCGACAAAATCCGCCAGCCCGTGATAAAACGACAAAATCACATGACGTTCACCGCAAATCAGACACATTAAGTAGCCGTTCGTCTCGTCGCTGCCCAAGCTGTGCGATTGGTCATTGTCGTCGAAAATTGCAATGTCGGCGTCGTTTTCCTCATAAAAAAATTTCCCGTCGTAAATCACGGGACGAACCGCGAATTCGGGAAAAACCGCCAACGATTTTTTTGCCGCCCGCCGCAAAGCCTCTTTATTTGGCGGTGACGTAAGTAATATTCGCATTTGGAAATCATAAGTCAATGTTTTGCCCGAACCGTTGTAGTAAAACATTTTGTCGGAATAACCTATGGGTCTCATTGCTCCGGCTCCTTTCCGAAATTACATGGCGTCGAGTAAATCTCGATAAGTCGCTACCAAATTTTTTGCGACAGGGAAAAATTCTCGGCGTGCCCGTTCAACGTAAGCGGTACGCACCTCCGGCGGCAATTCGGTTATATACGGCAACGCAACTAATTGTTTCAGCCAAGAAAATTTTTCGGCCATTGCCATTGCCCGCGCAACTTCCACCGTGTCCGATGTCTCGAAGTACGCTTCAAAAAACAGTCGCAAATATTCGTCGGCAATCGTCGCTTCCACGCCGATTAGTTGCGGTAAAAGTTCGGGTTTGCCCCATGACGAGCACTTGAACGAATACCACAGGGCAAGTAACTCGAAAATCGGATGTCCGAGCGCGACGTCCGCCATGTCAATCAAAACAAACTCGTCCTCGGACATCATTACGTTTCGCGGATGAAAGTCGCCATGCAAAAAAGTTTGACGATCGGGAATTTCGTCAATGACTTCGACAAGCGTCCGATATTCTTCGGCCGTCAACAGTTCGGATTTTACTTGCATGCGCCATTTGTAATTGTCCTTCATGGCGGGCAGAGAACCCTTTTCAAACGGCGTGGCGTTGAATTGACGCAGGCAATGAGCTTCGCGGCGCACAAGGTCGGCAAAATTTTCCGGTTCGGCGGCTAAGATTTCAGCCAAGGTTTTCGCGTTCATCAGCTCGAAGACGATTCCAAACTGCTCGCCGTGCCTCACAACGTCATAACTTACGGCAGTGGGTATCCCGTTTAAAAAAGCAGTCTCGGCATGTCGTTTCTCCATGTCGACAAGCTCGCGGGTTATGCCCGAATTGTAAAGCTTGAGAATCAAATCTTCCGTCAGTCGGTAGACAATGCCAGCATATCCGCGGCCGATAATCTCCGCGCCTTCGGGCGAAACTTCGCGCAAAATTTTCATCACGGAAATAATTTTAGTCAGTCCGGTCATTTCCAACACGGCAAAGACTTCGGGAGTTGTCTCGCGAATTGTCAAGCCGGAAAATTTTTTTGTCAGCTTCAAAATAATTCGTATGCCGGCACTGGCCAGAAATTGCAGGTCGCGCACGTCCAATACAAGTGCTTTTCCGGTGACGTTGTGTTCAGCAAGGAGCGCGGTCAATTCCTTTTCGACGGCAACGGCGTTGGAAGCGGTGAGCCTGCCGCTCAAATATACAACGGGCAATTCGTTTTCAAATTCAAGTCTCATTAAAACCGACACTTTGTCAATTAGGAATGAGGAATTTTTTGAGTATTGTTGTTGTCATCAACCGAATAATAATTCCTAAGTTCAAATTTCACATTCCTAATTGATAAAACGCCATGCACTTCCTTTCTGTATAATTTTTAGCGTGCTTGCTAAAGTTAATTTTAGCCGAAAAGTTGAGTCATTGTCGAGCAAATAAGCGAGTGATTTATTTCGGGAACATTGTTGTTATTCGCATTTTTTTAGCACCGAGGTAATAAAATTTTTTACTTGTTGAAAGTTTTCGTCGTCGCGGGGAGGTTCAATTCGGTAGCGATTGACACGCGGCGGGCTCCTGATTTTTTCAACAAGTCGAGTACGGTAACGATACTTTCATAACGCGCCGCTTTATCTCCGCGCAAGACAAAAATTGTATCCTTGTCGAGTTCAATGGCCGAATGAATTTTTTCGGCGAGTTGTTGATTTGCTACAGTGTCTTTGTCAAAAAGCACGTCACCGCTTTCCAAAACGGTTATGGGAACGATATTGGGGCGGACATCCTGTTTGGCGGTCGTCGACTGCGGCAGGTTTACCGGTAACGTGTTTGTCTGCACCATGTAAATCGTGCTGAGCATGAAAAACACCAAAAGGAACAGCATTATATCAATCATCGGAATAATCATTACAAGTGGTTGATTTTTTTCGCGAAAATCACGGCGTTTCATGATACAAAACCTTCCAACTTATCGGAGTCGTCATCGGATTTTTGTTGAGGTTGACTGCCGTCAAAATAAGCCAGCACAATGTTAACTACTTTGTCGAGTTTGGTTAAATTTTCGTCCAATTTTTGTGCTAAATACGTGTGAACAATCAGTGCGAAGATTGAAACGCAAAGACCCGTTGCCGTTGCAATCAACGCTTCGCCGATTCCGCCCGTTATCGCCAGAGGTTGTCCCGCTTGTATGCTGAAGATGTTAAAAGATTCAATCATGCCGTTGATTGTACCGAGCAGACCCAAAAGCGGCGCAAGCGTTACAATCATGGACAAATAGTTGAGTCGAGCGCGAAGTCTCATTGCTGCTTCGTTATAGGCAGTATTTAAAGCCAATTCGACGTTATCTTTTTCGAGAGTTGCTTTGACACCGGCCGCCGCCACCGATCCGACACAGTTGTTCTCACGATTACAAAAGCTCAAAACTTCGCTCGTCGACCGATTTTTTAAATGCTCCTTAAGCGAAGACAAAAAAATTTCACTTCCACGTGAAGCGTAACTGTAAAATCTGAATCGCTCAATACCAATGGCGGCGACCGCAATCGAATTTATCAGCAACAGGTACATTATCGGCCCGCCTTTTGTGAAAAGTTCAACGGCTTCCAAAAAAAATCTCTCCCGTTCGATGATAACTAATTGTGAGTTAGCATTGTAGCACAGCCATATTTGAAAAAACAATATAATGTTCCAATAAATTTCTGTGGCGTTTGTAGGATTACAATAGATATGTGACAAAAATTGAAAAGAAAAAGCTCTTTTGT
>CAMZDU010000101.1 GCA_947305445.1 uncultured Selenomonadales bacterium | reverse complement strand
TGAAAGAAAGGCGTCAAATCAACAATCCTAATTACACAAAACTCTTGACACTGCCGCGAAGAGCCTCCATTTGTGCAACCAGCTCAGATTTTTCTTGTTCATCTTTGTTCAACCAGCGATTTATATCCGAATCGTCGATTTCAACCTTGACCGTAACTCGAATCAAGACGCCTTCGAGATTATCAACGGTTTCAAGCGGATAAAAATGAGGTTGCTCGACCAATTTGATGATATTGGCGGTCATCGTCTCTATAACGTCTTCTTCAAGATTAAAATTTCTTGAACGGGAATAAGATTTGACATAAATGCCGGCTTGTTCGGTAGCATTGCGCATAGCGTCGGCTTTTGCGCGTTCTTTAGCGACTCCGAGGTTTTCGCCCTCGCTCATGACGTAAGAACCTTCGCCGATATAGATTTCAGCGTGCGAAACGGTTGCGAACATCAAAATAGCGATGAAAAACATGATTGAAACGGTTCGTCGAAAGAAATTTCCTCTGCTCATGGTGATTCCTCCAAAAATTTTTATGGAAATTATAACACGCGGCCTCTAAATCGAAAATACACGCCTAAAAAAGTTTTTGAAGGCCTTCGAGCGTGCGAAGTGCAAATTCCGTATATTTTCGTTGCAACGACGCAAAAATTTTTCGTCGGCAAGGTTTTGTTAGGCGGCGGCGTTTGCTATAATCGACAAGGTGATTGACATGAAAAAATTTTTAATCGCAACACTCGTGACGATTGCGGCCGTGCTCAGTCCCGCGCAAGCTTTGGCGGCGGACGCGTGGGCAATCGCGGCGGAAGCTCTCGGCGTGCTGGCGGCCTATCAATCGTCGCTAAAACAAATGCTCGCGCTCGGCAACAACGTTAACGCGCAAATGGCCATTCGTAAGCAGGACATGGAGAAAAACGGCGTTGACCCGAACAAGCGCGACGTGGAAGTTGTCAACTATGTAATGACGCGGCTCGTCAACGGCGGGCAATATGAATTGCGCGTGAACTCTCTGCCGTTCGTGTGGAGCGTCAACGATAACGAAAAATTTAACGCCGCCTGTTACCCGATGAATTATATCAGCGTCAACCGCGGTTTGGTGCGCGGCCTAAACTGCGACGAGAATCAACTTGCCGCCGTCCTTGCCCACGAGATGACGCACGGTCTTGAGCAACACTCCGCCAAAAGTTACGCGCAGGCCGTCGCGCAATCTCTCGGCGCGTTCATGGTTGGTATTAACGTCGACACCGGCAACAACATCGACTGGAGCAAATTTTCCGCAATGGTCGACTATTCAATCGCGAAAAATATCAGCGTGCCCGTCGAATACGCGGCCGACGAGGGCGGCTTCTACCTTATGACGAGCGCGGGTTTCAATCCCGGCGGCGGCGCGGCGGCAATGAATCGTCTTAGCTATTACGTGCGCTACGAGACGCAGGATTTAATGGAATTCGACGCGCACGACAAATCGAGTGACGAAACTTTCAGCGACCACCCCGATACCGAACGCCGCGAGGCAAAACTTTTGGAGCTTATGACAAATTACGGCGGCGGACATGTCACCGTTCGCAAGGCCGACCGCGCTTACAGAGTTTTTATTGACGGGCGGGAAATTTTTTTCTCGGTGAATATAGCCGACAATCCGACAAGCGCGGCCGTCAACGCCTATTATTTCGCGGGCGGACTTTGCAAAGCTTTTCACGACCACGACAGTATTGACGGCTGGAACTTTCGAGGCACCGGCAATCACACGGAATTTTTAACAGACGATTTTGCTTACCGCGAGCTCCGCGAAATTTGCGCCATGTACAATCTCGGCGACAAGCTTCAAGCTTTGGTTGACCTGGCGTATAAATATGAATCTCCCCGCACGCGTGAACGAATTCATGAGGCCGACGAGGAGCGTAAAAATTTGTGGGCTAAAGTTCGTGACGACGCCGACGGTGCCACAGTTAAAGCCGCTAAGCAACTCCGAATCAACGCCGACATTTACAACGACCACGGCCAAGGCGAACTTGCGCTCGTGCAAATCGAGCGGGCACTGCGTGCGACGAATCAAGACGACATTGCCGAGTGTTTGGCGATTCGCGGGCGGGCTAAAGCTGTCTGCGGCGATTATGACGGTGCGCTTGCCGATACAAATGCTGCCGTTGAGCGAGACCCGAAAAATTTATACAACTTCCTGAATCGTGCTGACGTGCGGCACATGCGCGGCGAGCTTGACCTTGCGCTGGAGGACATTGCCCGCGCTCTGACAATCGACGCGAAAAATCCCGTCGCTTACAAGTTGCAGGGCGACATCTTCGACGAACAGGGGCAAACCGACTTCGCGACGACAAGCTATCGAAAAGTTTACGAGCTGACGAAAAAAAATCCGCACGCCGTTCCGTTGACGTATCTTGAAAAAATCGACGCCAAGGCCGCCGACAAACTCCGCAAGGCACAGGCTAAGGCTGCTCAAAAATCGGAGGATAACTCTCATGACGACGCTTGAACCGTTCACCGAAAGAATTTACGTGACGCGACCTGTCTTCCCGACAATCGAAGAAGTCACCGAAAAGTTGCGCGATATCTGGTTGGCGAAGTGGCTTACCAACAACGGCCCGCAACATACCATGCTTGAGCACGAGCTAAAAAATTTTTTGCGCGTGCCGTGCCTGTCGCTGTTCAACAACGGAACAATCGCGCTGATGGTTGCCTGTCAAAGTCTGCGCTTAAGCGGCGAGGTTATCACGACGCCTTTCACCTTCGCCGCTACGCCGCACGTGCTCACCTGGAACAACATCACGCCGATTTTTTGCGACATTGACGCCGAAACGATGAACATTGATGCCGACAAAATCGAATCGATGATAACGCCGCACACGACCGCAATTTTAGCCGTGCATGTATTCGGCACGCCCTGTGACGTTGAAAAAATTCTTGACGTTGCCGACCGCTACGGTTTGAAAATTGTCTACGATGCGGCGCACGCGTTCGGCGTCGAAATTGGCGGTCAAGGAATCGGCAATTTCGGAGATATCTCCATGTTCAGCTTTCACGCCACGAAACTTTATCACACCGTTGAAGGCGGCGCACTCACCATGCGCGACGAGCACGTTAAACAGCGAATAGACCTTCTGAAAAATTTCGGCATCAAAAATGAAGAAGAAGTCGTCATGCCCGGCATTAACGGCAAACTGGACGAAGTGCGCTCGGCTATCGGGCGGATTATGCTCGGTTACGTGGAGGAGGAGCGGCAACGGCGAATTCGTCTGCACGCGATCTATAACGAAGAACTTTCCGGCGTTGACGGTTTGAAACTTATGCCGAAGTGTTCGGCGGACGTCAAGTTAAATTATCAGTATTACGTCGTGCGCATTGACGAGAAAATTTTCGGCAGGTCGCGGGATTTTGTTTACGACGAGTTTAAAAACTACAATGTCTTCACGCGAAAATATTTTCATCCGCTGTGCAGTGAGTTTACCTGTTATCGTCAGCTGAATTCGTCGACTGTAAGCAATCTTCCCGTTGCCAATCTCATCGGTCAACAGGTGCTGAGCTTGCCAATGTACGGCGGACTTTCCGCTGACGACGTGAGAAAAATTTGTGTCATACTCAAAAGCTTCAAGCGTTGATTTCTTCACGCGAAAATATTTTCAGCTGAACGGACGCACCACACGGAGGCGTTTAAATTATGAAAACACTGATTAACGGTCAAATGATTGTTCCGGACGAGCGCGGTAACTTTCACGTCGTCGCGGGCAAGGCGTTGACTTTCGACGAGAAGATAATTTCAATCGGCGCGGCTCCCGACGACACGGAGATTATCGACGCTAAAAATAATTTTGTCGCGCCGGGCTTCGTGAACATTCACATTCACGGCGCGGCGGGCGTCGACACAATGGACGACGATTTGACTGCGCTGAAAAAATTTGCCGAGTTCCTGCCGACGACGGGCGTCACGAGTTTTTTGCCAACGACAATGACAATGCCGCTCGACAAAATTTATCGTGCGCTTGAACGGGTTCGCGAGGCGAAAAATTTTTCTCGCGGCGCAAAAATTATCGGAGCACACCTAGAAGGCCCGTTCATCAGCATAAAATTTAATGGTGCCCAGGCGGCTCAAAATATCTTGCCCGCGGACTTCGCGCTGATAAAAAATTTCGTCGACGTCATAAAAATTATCACCGTTGCGCCTGAAGAAATTGACTTCGACTTCATCGACCGTTGTCGGGAAAAAAATATCATCGTGTCAATCGGTCACAGTGCGGCGAATTACGAAACGGCACTTGCGGCGATTGCTCGCGGTGCCAAACACGTCACGCACCTTTTCAACGCGCAGACGGGGCTTCATCACCGCAAGCCCGGTGTCGTCGGAGCGGCTTTCGATTCTGACGCGATTGTCGAACTCATTGCCGACGACGTGCACGTTCACCCCACCGCGCAACGGCTCGTCGCCAAAGTTAAGCCGCGCAATGAAATCATTTTGATTACCGATTCGTTTCGCGCCTGCGGCCTGGGCGACGGCTTGAGCGAACTGGGCGGGCAGGAAGTTTTTGTCAGCGGAAAAATTGCCACGCTTGCCGACGGGACGCTTGCCGGCTCCGTTGCGCCGATGAATCACGTCCTGCGAAATTTCTGTGCGAATACCGGATTTAACGTTGCCTCTTGCGTCGAACTCGTCACGAAAAATCCTGCGGTCGAGTTAAACGTTTACGACAAGCTCGGCAGTTTGGAAGTCGGCAAGTCGGCGGATATAACGCTCTTCGACGACGACTTCAACATTATCGGCGCGTGGGTCGGCGGAGAAATTTTCCGGACGAATCGTGAACTTTCTGCGGGCACGACATCAAAATTAAAGTTTCATTAAAATTATTTGTACCGAATTGCTTGAAGGTTGCGCCCGATTACAAACCTATTGACACAAAGGGGAATTTGGTTATAAAATTGCTTCGGCTTAAAGCGCGACGCGACCGCTCCCATACAATCCCTGCTCCGCACGGTGCAGGATTAAATATTTCGACGCTTGAAAATTTTTGAGCGGCTACGAAAGTCAGGCGACACATTCAGCGGCATGATCACCCCGTGTTACCGACTTTTTCACGAACCGCCAAACCGGCGTCGTAAAACTCACAAGATCGTGCATTTGCGTCGTTCGTCGCGGGCGGCAATCGGCACGGCTCAAAATGACTGATTCGTTATACTCTAACCGCGACATGTTCAAAATATCTTTTCGGAGGAATATGTATGGTTACAGAAATTTTTTTTGATGTACAGCGTTTTGCCGACGATACTCTCGTCGGAAGTGATGAGGGATTTACTTGGGGCGGCGGCGGCTCCTTCGGCGGCACGGGCGACGAAGATGACCCCGCATATTTGGCCGCGACCGGTGCCTCGTCCTTGGCCGATACGGCAATTTATCTTAAAGGTACAACCGAAGGTTACTCGTTCACCATTAATGAAATCAAAGACGACTGGGAAG
>CAMZDU010000100.1 GCA_947305445.1 uncultured Selenomonadales bacterium | reverse complement strand
CCCGCCTGACGGGAGTAGTTCAATTAAAGTATTTGACAAATAAATTGTAAACGCTATAATTCAACTACAAATTTATTGACGTTAACGAGAGGGTTGCTTATGTTACAGAGATTATTTGACAAACTTAGCAACTTGCGGCCACAGCAATTGGGAGCATTGGCTGTCTTAGCGGCTGTTCTGATGATTGCGACGATTTATCTCGCCTTTAAATTTGGTTTTGAAGAAGAAGTCGCACAGCCGCCGTCCGAACCGCCCAAAGTCGTCGAGACCGTGCCGGTTGTTGTCGCAAAGTCAAACATTCAACCGCGCACCCGAATTCAGGATACCATGCTCCAGATGAAGGAATTACCCATCGAAATGGTGCCCGAAGGTGCGATTAAAAATTTTGACGACGTGCGCAACGTGCAGGTTAAAGTTTCAATCTTCGCGGGCGATATTCTTACCATCCAGAAAGTTTTTGCCGAAGGCGACGAAGGTTTTGCCGGCTCGATTCCTGCCGACTGTCGCGCCGTTTCAATTAACGTCAACGAAGTGACAGGCGTTGCAGGTTTTGCCAAGCCCGGCGACCGCGTTGACTTGCTCCTTGTCGAAAAGGGCAAGTACACCGCGACGACAAATCTTTTGTTGCAAAACGTGCCGTTGCTCAGCATAAACCAGGACACGGCAGGCTCATCTTCCGTCGGCGAAGACGGCATGGCTCCTGCGGCGATAAACAATCCGTCAATCGCGACGTTCGCACTGCAACCGCAAGACGCACTTAAACTTATCTCCGCGTCGAAGCTCGGCGAAATTTATATTTCGTTGCGTCCGTCAAAACCGCAGAGCGCGTACGTCGAGGAAATGTATTACACTATCGAATCGATTGACGCGCCTAAGCCCGAACCTGTTCGCGAACCCGAACCGACACCGATAATCCCGTCGAGCGCACCGGTTATGCCTTTGCCGCAGTTGCCCGAAGCTCCGGCCGTGCCGAAAATTGAAATCATTGCCGGCGATAAAGTTGTTCAGAGCAACGAGCCGACAACTCCTGTAGCACCGTCTTCCACGCGAGCCGGCGGACCGACGACTACACAACCTTTGCCGGTTATCCCCTCTCGCGGCGGAATCACCGAATACTCCGCACCGTCCGTGCCACAGACGCCTTTAGCTAATTCTCCAATCGTGAATCGATAAGGAATTGTCAGCCATGAACTATTCATTTTTTCAAAAATTTTGTTTGGCAACGGCGATACCGCTTTGCTTTTCGGCAAGTGTTGTTCACGCCGCCAACGTGGAAACACTCACCATCAAGAAACAAAGTTCGCACTACATGGATATGGGGATAACGCGCATTGCCGTCGGCGATCCGGATATAGCCAACGTCGTGCAACTGCCTGGCTCGGCAAGCGAATTCCTAATCGTCACCAAGGCGAATCCCGGTTCAACCGCGCTGTTCGTGTGGACAATGGACGGCGTGCGTCACGAATATATGATTGTCGTCTCGCCTGAAGACTACGGACAAGCCATGTTGATTGAACAGGCAATCGGTCTCCCAAACGTCCACGTTAAAATGGTCGGCGAACGGATTTTACTCACCGGCACCGTCGAGAATCAGTACGAAAAAAATTACGCCCTGCAAACGGCGCGGCTTTTCGTCGACGGCGGCACCGAGAGCAGTCTGCTCGTCGGTAGCGGCTTTGACATGAAATTGGACGTTCAAGAATCTAAGTCGAGCAGCTCGGGCAATGTGGAGGCAAGCAAATCGGAGAGCAATGGCGAAATCATCGACCTGTTGCAAGTTCTTCACCCGACGCAAATTCGCCTTGAGGCTCAGATAATTGAAATAAATTCCGAAAATGCAAAAGATATCGGCATTCAATACAGTGCAGGTGACTTTTCCCCAGGCATTTTTAATGTGGGCGAAGGTAGCTCTGATGTTGACGACCCAAGGCAAAGTTACAGCCGTGTCAGCGAGCCGAGACATTTTAAAAACAATCCGATTAAATGGATAGAGCAACATTTTTATCCGATTAACGCCATGATTACCGCGCTCGTCACGAAAGGCAAGGCTAGGATTCTTTCGCGACCGAGTGTAATGACTTTGAGTGGCGAACAGGCGACAATTCAAATCGGTGGCAGAATTCCTTACAGCACGTCCAACGCTTACGGCACCAACATAGAATTGGTCGACATTGGCATTATTCTTCAGTTCAAACCGATAGTTGATTCGCAAAATAGGATTATCTCCGTTATTCACACGGAGGTCAGCAACTTGAACGGCGAGACCGCCACGGGACAACCGATTATTGCTACGCGCCGCGCAGATTCCGTCATGAATTTGAATTCAGGCTTGCCAATCGTCATCGGCGGCTTGATGGATTCGTCTGAGACAAAGAACGTCTCAAAAATTCCGCTCCTCGGCGACATTCCGATTCTCGGCGAATTCTTCAAGTACACGTCCAAATCCCGCGACAAACGCGAACTTATAATCGTCGTGACGCCGTATCTTGTCGGCGCGGAAGAAACTTCGCAGTCGCCCATGAGCGCGGCCATGCGTCAATGGTACGAGCAGGAACAGCAATATCGCGACGCAATGGAAAATTTCAACTTCAAACAGCCCGAAGAAACTCAAACCGTAATCGACGAGGATTCGTCGAGAATTCTTCCGCCGCCGCGTTATCCCACCAACAATAAAACGACGGATACACCTTTCAAAAAATAAATCACTTGCAGATATTTTAGCGAAACGGAGGGGATTCAAATGGCAGTTGCAACACAAAGCGGAATTGAGCGCAGTAGCGTCATAATCAGCGTGTTCAGCACGACGCCCGGTATCGGCAAGACAATCACCGCGATAAATTTGTCGGCTGGTCTGGCGCACGAAGGCTACAAAGTTTGCCTGGCGGATCTCGACCTGCAGTTCGGTGATGTGCTAAATTATCTGAAATTGACTTCCGTTAACACCGTTGCCGGTGCACAACGCGCCATGCTCGACCACCCCGACAAATTCCGCGTAAGCGATTTTCTGACTGAGTACAAGCACGCCGACGTAAAGTTCTCGATTTTGCCCGCGCCGCTGTACATTTACGACGCCTATCAGACTGACGTTCAGATTGTCACGAATATAATCAACGACCTGAATTATTTCGATTACGTCATAATTGATTTGAACTCCATGTTCAGCGCGTTGAATTTGGCAATGCTCGACATCAGCACGATTATAAACTATATCGGCGTTATCGACTTCTTGCCCGCGTTGAAGAATTACAAAATCGGTTATGACACGCTGATTCTTTTCGAGTACGAAGAAAGCAAAATCCGCCTCGTCGAAAACCGCGCCGACTCCCAGAAACTTATCGAAGGCGGAGACGTAGAACGACTCTTGGGCGAACCCTTCTATCACAAATTGCCGAACGATTATCCGTCCGTCAAAAAGTCAATCAACACCGGTCAGCCGTTGATGTTCGCCGCGCCCGATTCAAAACTCACCAAAAGTTTTGACGAACTCGTCGGGCTGTATACCAATCGTCAACGCACGGTGTTACCGGAGGAAAAAGTGACGACAAATAAAGGCGGTTTTTTCAGCGGCATAAAAAAATTTTTTGGCTTCTGAATATAAATACCGTTGCCCTTTGACAAAAGGAGTTGAGTCCGTTGGCCTATAAAGTTGTTGTTGTCGAAGACAACCGCGACGCGTTGGACAAAATAGTTCACCTTCTGCGCAAATCGCCTGACTTTGAAGTTGTCGCCACATATCAAAACGAAAGAGCCGCGCTCGGTCAAGCGGGCATGTTCCAACCGAACTTGTTTTTTATAAACGTCAACAACGAATCCATGCTTAATGCCATGTCTGCTTTTGTCGATACATTTTCTGGAGCATACATTTTGGGCACGCTGGAGCATTGGGATCCGTTCATTGCCGAAAAAGTTTCCGTGGCCGGCGCAACCGGTTGCATTTTAAAACCGTTCTCCGCCGGAGATATACTGGAATATGTGCAACTGTACTCAATCCGCGGACAGCATAAGCCCGCAAAATTGATTACGTTTTTCAGCCCGAAAGGACGTGCCGGACGGACTACGTTGGCGGCACTGCTCTCGTTGCTCATTGCCGACAAAACCGGCGAGCGCGTCGCGTTGATAGACGCCGACTTGCAATTCGGAGATTTGCCGATGTTCTTCGACTTGGCTCCGAAACGCACCCTTGTCGACGCCACGCAGGATATAAAGCTCTTGGCGCCCTTAACGTTAGCACCGTACTTTTATCCGGTGAAAGAAGGCGTCACACTCCTCAGCAGTCCCGAACGCCCCGAATATGCCGAACTGGTCGCGCCGGAAAGTCTTATCGAAGTCATAATGATGGCGAAAAATATTTTCCGTTATGTAATCGTCGACCTGCCCGCCGGCTTCAATCCGCTGTCGCTCAACGTCTGCCGAATTGCCGACGTAGTTTTTATCACGACAATGATTAACAGCGGCTTCGAGGTCAATCACGCAAAAAAAACTATGGAAATGTTTGATTCGCAGGCGGACGAACGACGCAAAGTTCATACGGTCTTCACGCGTGTCAATCCTTTCACCGAGGAGCAACGACAAAAAATCGCCGACCAACTCGGTTATCCCGTCGACGTAATGATTCCCAACGAATACCGCATGATCTCCGTTGCAAACAGCGGCCGCCTTGCACAGGGCTTGCCCGACGACACGTTGCTTATGAAAACAATCAGTGCCATGGCGGAAAAAATCATTGATGCGGGGAGGTAGTCGGCGTTGGCTTTTGTCGTAGTGGTGTTGCTTGCAATTTTATCGACGATATCATTTGTTTTCTTGTTGTTGGTTTTATACAAGACAAAACACCGCACGGATATTTATCACCGTTTGCGCCGCTACTATTCCGTTGACACGAAAAAACTTCAAAAGTCGGAAGATATTCTCCATCGAGTTTACAAACGTATCCAGAAAACGTCCAAGCCGTTTGCCGACTTAGATGTCACAAAAAAATTGGATTTCAAGATTAAACAAGCAGGATTTGAAATCTTCGGCGCAGAATTCATCATAATTATAGCGTTGGTGTCGTTGGTAGTGTTAGTCGTCACTTACATTATCACGCTGAACCTAACCTACGCGCCGCTTGCAGGGGTGGCAGTGCCGATTTTGTCTATTCTTTGGCTGAATTCGCGCATCAAAAAACGCCGTCAAGCTTTTACCGAACAGCTCGGCGATTGTTTGACGACAGTCGCAAATGCATTGCGGGCGGGCTACAGTTTCCAACAGGCAATGGACGTCGTCGCACGCGAAATGGAGCCGCCCATCAGCTCCGAATTCGAGCACGTGGCAACCGACGTGGCAATGGGCGTGACTTTGGAAAATGCCCTGGAGCAAATGAATAACCGCGTTGGCAGTTCAGACTTCGACTTAGTTGTCACGGCGGTTCTGATTCAGCGGGAAATCGGTGGAAATCTTGCGCAAATACTTGACACAATAAGTT
>CAMZDU010000099.1 GCA_947305445.1 uncultured Selenomonadales bacterium | reverse complement strand
GATTCATCCAAAACATCTTAGCATGGACTTTTGTCTATGTTTTAAGTAGCAGTGAATACTAATGAACTTGACACTTAGCAATCCTAGAAAACGTCGCGTAGGATTATCCGTGCTGATTGGTCTTTTGAGCGGTTTAATCGGCGGATTCACCAAATGGGGCTGGGAAATTCCGTTCCCGCCGCGTGACCCCGGAACCTTCTGGCCGCCCGGCGCAGATGAACGCGTAACCCCGCCGAAAGTTTTTCTGGACATGTTAGGCTTGCCGAGCGACTGGTCGTATGTCTTTTCCGGAATGGATTTGCCGCTTTCGGTTTTTATCGTTCACATGGGCTTTTCCGTCGTTGTCGCCCTCGTGTATTGCGTGGCGGCGGAATTCTGGCCAAAAATTAAAATGGGTTGCGGCACGGTCTTCGGTATCGTCAGCAATACCGGCGGTCACATTATCGTTATGCCGTTAATGGGATTGGTTCCGCCGTTGCTCGATATACCTTTCGACGAACAGTTCTCGGAATTCTTCGGGCACATATGGTGGATGTTCACAGTAGAAATGTCGAGACATTATTTGCGTCATAAGATAACCGGCTATGCTGCCGTGGAAGATGAATAAAGGAGGCATTTTAAATTGAGTAACTCTGTCGATGTTCTCAGTGTCAATGCGGTCCGTACGCTCGCGGTCGACGCTGTTCAAAAAGCAAACTCCGGTCACCCCGGTATGCCGCTCGGTGCCGCGCCCATCGCTTACGAGTTGTGGGCACATCAAATGAGCCACAACCCGAAAAATCCGAAGTGGATCAATCGCGACCGTTTCGTTCTGTCGGCGGGGCACGGCTCGGCAATGCTGTATTCGCTCCTTCACGTGTTCGGCTACGGACTCACGCTTGACGATTTGAAAAATTTCCGTCAAGAAAATTCGCTGACGCCCGGCCACCCCGAATACGGCCACACAGTCGGCGTTGAAGCGACAACTGGTCCTTTGGGCGCGGGCATGTCGTTTGCAGTCGGCATGGCAATGGCTGAGGCGCACCTCGCCGCAAAATTCAACAAGGAAGGTTATCCGATTGTCGACCACTACACGTTTGCACTCGGCGGCGACGGTTGCATGATGGAAGGCGTCTCGTCGGAGGCTTTCTCGCTTGCCGGTACGCTCGGCTTGAGCAAACTCATCGTCCTTTACGATAGCAACAAAATCACAATCGAAGGCTCGACCGACCTTGCGTTTACTGAGAATGTTCAAAAGCGCATGGAGGCTTTCGGCTTCCAGACGCTCACGGTTGAGGACGGCAACGACATCGCGGCAATCGGCAAAGCTATCGCCGAAGCCAAAGCAGACAAAACTCGTCCGTCGTTTATCACGATTAAAACTCACATCGGTTATGCTTCGGTTAAGCAGGATTCGGCCTCCGTTCACGGCGAACCGCTCGGCGTCGACAACGTCGTTGCACTCAAAAAAGCTCTCGATTATCCGAAGCCGGAAGAGACTTTCTACGTGCCCGATGAAGTTTACGCGCATGTTTCCGACCTGATGAAGGCCGGTGCCAAAGCCGAAGACGATTGGAACAAACTTTTTGCCGACTACGCCGCAAAATTCCCAGAAGACAAAAAACTCTGGGATGAGTATTTTGCTCCTGTCAATGAAGAAAAATTGCTAAATGACGAAGGTTTCTGGGCACGCGAAGAAAAGGCTCAAGCTACCCGCGCAACCTCCGGCACAATGATCAATCGTCTGGCGAAGCTCATGCCCAATCTTATCGGCGGCAGTGCCGACCTCGCGCCTTCGAACAAGACCGCTATCAAAGACGGCGGCGACTTCGGCAAGGACAACTACGCTGGACGCAACCTGCATTACGGCATTCGCGAATTGGCAATGACCGGTATCGTCAACGGCATGATTCTCCACGGCGGACTTCACGTTTATTGCGCGACCTTCTTCGTGTTTGCCGATTACATGAAGCCGATGATGCGTCTTGCGTCGTTGATGAAACTGCCCGCGATTTACGTGTTGACGCACGATTCGATTGGCGTCGGAGAAGACGGACCCACTCACGAGCCGATTGAACAGCTCGCCATGCTCCGTGCGCAACCGAATCTGAATGTTTTCCGGCCGGCCGATTTAATGGAGACCGCCGCAGGTTGGTACTTGGCCGCGACGAGCAAAGAGACGCCGACCGTTTTGGTTTTGACGCGTCAAAATCTGCCGCAGTTGGCCGGTTCAAGCAAAGAGGCTCTCAAGGGTGCCTACGTCGTGTCGGAAGCAGCCGGCGACCTCGCAGGTATCATTATTGCTTCAGGTTCTGAAGTATCGTTGGCGATTGACGCACAAGCCGAACTTGCCAAAGAAAATATTTTCGTGCGCGTCGTCAGCATGCCGTGCATGGATTTGTTCGAGCAACAGTCCGACGAGTACAAAGAATCCGTTCTGCCCAAAGCCGTCAAAGCTCGCGTGGCTGTCGAGGCGGCCTCCGACTTTGGCTGGCAAAAATATGTCGGACTCGACGGCGCAACGGTCACGATGAAAGGATTCGGCGCGTCGGCTCCCGCGGCAACTCTCTTCAAGAAATTTGGCTTCACCAAAGAAAACGTCGTCGCCACTTTCAAACAAGTTGCGGCTCGTTAATGAAAGCGGTGTATCACCATGAACAATTTTAAGCGTATTTTTATTGCGGTCATGGCGTTGTTTTGTTCGACAACTTTGCTGGCGGGTTGCGGCGGTTCAAATGCCGACAATACCGTCAAGGAACGTTATCTGCACATCGCCACCGGCAACACGTCGGGAACCTATTACCCGATAGGCGGCGCAATCAGCGAGATTTTGAACTCGAAGATTGCGGACATGCATTCGAGCGTACAGACGACCAGCGGATCTATTGCCAACATCAAGCTACTTGAAGAAGGCACCGTCGAGTTGGCGATAATTCAAAATGACATTGCCGATTATGCCGTCAACGGCACCGAGATGTTTAAGGACGAGAACAAATACAAATTCGACACGCTCCGCGGCATCGCCACGCTGTATGCCGAAACGTGCCAATTCGTGACGAAAGCGGATTCGGGCGTTAACACGATTCCCGACCTCAAAGGCAAAAAAGTTTGCGTCGGTGCGGAAGGTAGCGGTGCTGAAGCTAACGCCCGTCAACTTCTGGGCATTTACGGCATGACTTACGACGACATTCAACCGGTGTATCTGTCCTTCTCGGCCGGCTCCAAAGCTCTGATTGACGGCACGATTGATGCGGCGTTCCTCACTGCCGGTGCGCCCACGGCCGCCGTTAAAGATGTTGCCGCTCAGCTGAAAATCAAAATCCTGCCGATTGACGACAAACACTTCACGGCTCTTGCCGAGAAATATCCCTACTACTCGCGCATGATAATTCCGACGGGAACTTATGCCAACCTCGACGAAGATGTTCCGACCGTTTCGGTTATGGCGATTCTGGCTTGCAACGACAAAGTAGACAAAGACCTCGGCTATCAGCTGACCAAAACTCTGTTCGACAACCTCAACACGTTGAAGAGCGCGCATTCGGCCATTTCCAAGCTGGACAAAAATCAGGCTATGGCAAGCGAGCATATGACGTTGCCTTTTAACGAAGGCGCGGAAAAATTCTTCAAAGAATAACTCTTGTTTGACTGAAAAAAAAATTTCCGGCAGTCAATTTCGACTGTCGGATTTTTTTTTAGTAATTTACTGCTATAACAGCACTGAAAAGCCGAAGATAATCGGAATGTACATGTACGCGAGCAGTATCAAAAACTCCAGGAATAAATATGGCAAGATGGTTTTCGACACCGCCCCGATTGAAGTTTTGGTTATGCCCGTCGCCACGAACAAGTTAACTGCCATTGGCGGCGTTATCATTCCAATTGACGTGTTAACGATGATTATCAGACCGAGGACGATCGGGTCGACGCCGAGCGCGACGGCTATCGGCAACAATATCGGCGTAACCAACAGGATTATCGACTGCGTTTCCAAGAAACAGCCCAGAAACAGCAACAGCAAATTCATCGCGAACAGAATTACATACTTGTTGCTGAAGGCCGTCATTATCGTTGTCGACAAAATTGTCGGGATATTTTCCGTCGTCATAAACCAGCTGAAAGGTGCACTCATGCTGATAATGAACATGACGACCGCCGAGCTGACGCAACTGTCGGCAAAGATTTTGTAAAGTTTTTTTCCGTCAATTTCTTTGAATACGAAACAAGATACAATCAGCGAGTAAACGCAGGCCACCGAGGCCGACTCCGTCGGAGTGAACACGCCCGAATAAATGCCGCCCAAAATTATAACCGGCATTAGAAGTGCCAAGAACGCATCTTTAAATTTGTTGACATATTCGGACATAGGGTAGGGCGTTTTGTCGGGTGAATCGTACTTGTTGCACCGGATCATGTTCGCAATGCAAAGACCGAGTATAAGCATTATGCCCGGTACCCAGCCCGCCAAAAAGATTGCCGTGACTGAAACGCCCGCCGTGACCGCGTAGGTAACCATGCCGATTGACGGCGGGATAATGACGCCGAGCGTACCAGACGACGCCGCGATTGCCGCGGTAACGTCTTTGGGATAACCGCGCTCCATCATCTTCGGAGCGGTGATTCCGCCGATTGCCGCGACCGTTGCGGGATTGGAGCCGGAGATTGCTCCGAAAAATCCGCTCGCCACGACCGAGATACATGCCAAACGTCCCGGCAATTGTTTCAAGATCAGCGCGAAAAATCCTATCAGCCTGTCGGAGATGCCGCCCGAAGCCATAATGTTGCCCGCAAGTATAAAAAATGGTACGGCCATCAAAGTAAAACTGTCTAATTGCGTAAACATGCGTGTCGGTACCGACGCCAGATATTGCGGGTTATTGGTTATGACCATGGTCAGTGCCGCCGCTATGCCGAGACTGATTGCTATCGGCACGCCCAGAAAGAGAAACACGAATAAGACCGAAAACAAAATTCCTGCCGCTTCCATTATTGCGCGTCTCCTTTCCCCGTCATGTCAAGATATGTTCTGTAGGTGTAGAAAATTGCCATAAGCACGATGCCGAGCGGCACGAGCAGATAAACCATGCCGAGCGGCAAACTGAGCATAGGACTGAGTTTGCCCTGATTTAGCATTTTTGATACGATGAGCCAACCATATTTGGCCATAAACACCGCAAACAAGTCTAACAAGATTGTCACGATGATGTTGCAAGCTTTTATGACGCCCGGATTGTTTTTGAACAGGAGCGGCACCAGTTCAACGACAAAATGCTGTTTTGTTAACGACGCCAGCATCAAACCCAAGTAAACGATGGCGACCATGCAATAGCGCGCAAATTCTTCGCTCCAGGGTATGGAGAACGCTTGAGTATATCGCCCGACCGTTGCCAGGAAGACGACCAGCACCATCAACGCCATCAATATAACCAAAACAACTTCTACGAATTTTGCAAAGCCGTTGACTGCTTTTTGCATATTGTCACCTGCTACTTAAAACATAGACAAAAGTCCATGCTAAGATGTTTTGGATGAATCT
>CAMZDU010000098.1 GCA_947305445.1 uncultured Selenomonadales bacterium | reverse complement strand
ACTGCGACAAAGTTGGTCCTGGCATGCTTATGGCGGCGGCGCGGCTTAACATTCCGTCGATAATCGTAAGCGGCGGCCCGATGCTTGCCGGACGTTTTCACGGGCGCGACATCAGCGTAAGTCAAGCTTTCGAGGCGGCGGGCAAGTTCGCGGCGGGCAAAATGTCGCAAGAGGAAATGACTGACCTTGAGGCGCACGCTTGCCCCGGTTGCGGCTCGTGCGCGGGACTTTTCACCGCGAACACGATGAACTGTTTAAGCGAGGCTCTCGGCATGGCATTGCCCGGCAACGGCACAATTCCCGCCGCCTACAACGGAGCGCGGCTGATTCTCGCCAAACGCGCCGGCAAAGTCATCATGGATATGTTAGAGAAAAATATTTGCCCGCGTGATATTTTGACGCGCAAAGCTTTCGAGAACGCAATAACCGTTGACATGGGCATCGGCGGCTCGTCGAATACCGTTTTGCATTTGACGGCCATTGCCAACGAATGCGGCATAAAAATTCCCGCGACGCTCTTCGACGAAATTTCTGCGCGCACGCCCTACATCACAAAGCTCAGCCCCGCGGGAAGTCATCACATGCAAGACCTTGACGAGGCGGGCGGCATAAACGCAGTCATGCACGAGCTGAGCAAAAAAAATCTGCTGAACCTCGACGCGCTCACCGTTACGGGCACGCTCGGCGAACGAATTGCCGACGCTCGCATTGAACGCGAAGACGTCATTCGCACGGTTGACAATCCCTATCGTGCGACGGGCGGCATTGCGATTCTTAAGGGCAATCTCTGCCCCGACTGCGCGGTTGTTAAAGCGTCCGCCGTCAGCGAAGACATGCTCGTCTACAAAGGCGCGGCTCGTTGCTTCGACAGCGAGGAGACTGCCATTGATGCTATTATGGCCGGAAAAATTCACGACGGCGACGTTGTTGTCATTCGCTACGAAGGCCCCAAGGGCGGTCCCGGCATGCAGGAGATGCTCAACCCCACGGCGGCAATCACCGGCGCGGGACTCAAAGTCGGCTTGATAACGGACGGTCGTTTCAGCGGCGCAAGCCAAGGCGCGTGTATCGGCCACATCTCCCCCGAAGCAATGGAGGGCGGTCCGATTGCGCTGATTCATGACGGCGACATAATTTCTATCGACATCCCCAATCGCAAGCTCGAACTCGAAGTCAGCGACGAAGAACTTGTCAAACGTCGCGCCGCCTGGACTAAACCCGAACCGAAGATTAAAACTGGTTACCTTGCCCGCTATGCCAAGCTCACAACTTCCGCGTCGACCGGTGCCGTTTTGAGGAGCTAATCCGATGCTTTGGGAAGAAACTTTTGGCGCACGGCTTGAAGAATTTTTGCGGCCGGAACAATTTATCTTCCACGCGTCCATGAACGAGCACACGACCTTTAAAATCGGCGGGGCGGCGGACGTGCTTATCTTCCCGTCGAGCGCGGAGGACATCTCGAAAATTTTTAAGCTCGTCGACGAATTCAAATTGCCCTGCGTTGTCCTCGGCAACGGCTCAAATGTTTTGGTGCGCGACAAAGGCATTCGCGGCGTTGTCGTCAAATTCACCGAAAAATTTTTTGGCGGCATGCGTTGCGAAGGTCAACGGCTCACGGCCTGCGCGGGTGCCAAGCTCAAGGACGTATCTTGCTTCGCGGCTGAAAACGGCTTGACGGGAATGGAATTTGCAGTCGGAATCCCAGGCAGTATCGGCGGCGCAATCTTCATGAACGCGGGCGCATATGACGGCGAGATGAAAAATACCGTCGCCAGCGTCAAGGCGGTCACTCGCGGCGGCGAGTTAGTCGAATTCAGCGGAGCAAGTCTCGACCTCGGCTATCGTCACAGCATTTTTCAGGAGAACGGCTGCGCCATTTGCGAAGTCGAATTGATTTTGCAGCGCGGCAACGTCGAAGACATCAAGCGCAAAATGGACGATTTCACCGTTCGCCGCGAGAGCAAACAGCCGCTCGATTTGCCCAGTGCCGGCTCAACTTTCAAACGGCCTAAAGGACATTTCGCGGGCACTCTCATTGACAAGGCCGGTTTAAAAGGTTTGCGTGTCGGCGGAGCGATGGTCTCTGAAAAACACGCGGGCTTTGTCGTGAACACCGGCGGCGCGACGGCTCGTGACGTGCTGACTTTAATCGACGAGGTCAAGCGGCGCGTTTGTGAAGTTCACGGCGTCACGCTTACTCCCGAAGTCCGCATCATCGGTGAGGAGTGATTTTATGGCTAAAAATAAAAATAGGCGGCGCGAGACAAGTGCACCTGCCGTAACCGTCACGGACAAAATCCCGCTCGTGTCGGTCATTATTCCGATGTATAACTCGGCGAAATTTATTCCGCAAACGCTGGAGAGTTTGCTTTATCAGACGATGACAGATTTTGAAGTCGTCGTTGTGGACGATTGCTCCACAGATAACAGCGTCGAAGTCGTCGAAAGCTTTGCCGAACGTTTCAATGTGGGGGGGGGGTGTCGCCTACACGTCATCAAGTTGCGTGAAAACACCGGCACGCCCGGCTTGCCGCGCAACGTCGGCATTCAATACGCTCGCGGGAAATATATAGCCTTTCTCGACAGCGACGACCTGTATACCAAGACCGCCCTTGAGGAATTGTCGACGTTGGCCGAAGACTATCAAGCGGATATCGTCAATCTTAACTGCAGGTTTCACCTTTATGGCGGACAAGCGATGTCCATTGATGATCCGCGAATGACTGACTTCAACGAATTGACCAATCCGAAAAATTTTACTTTGATTAAGGGTGTACGAACACAAATTAATACAATTCAATTTGAATCAAATAACTTTTCCGAACGTATGCGTAAATGGATAAATTGGGAATATCGTTGGGGATCGCCGACTCTGTTTTGTAAACGCGATTTTTTGACTGTGAATCAAATTTGTTTTACAAATATCTCCATGTTCGAAGATATGAGTTTTTTCTTCGAGTGTTTGTGTAAGGCAAGTAAGTTTTTACGCGTACCAAACGTCACCTATATTGTAAGGCCGCGTGTCGGATCAGCTACTCGAGGGGAAAATACTGTCGACATAAAAAAAACTTTCGCAGACTATTTTCGTGTTTCGATTGGCGGTTTTAAGGACTTCGAGCGAATGATGGACAAGATACCATTCTTCAAAGAACACGCGGACTATCGTTACACCGTGCTGAACTTTTTCTTTCATAGAAGTTACGGATGGCCTTGGTCGTTTCAGAATATCTACATGAAAGTTCACCCTGCCGAGCTTTATCCGCTTATCAAAAAAGAATTTTCGTCTGACGACGCCTCATTGGCCGCTTATTTGTTCAACACGGTAAATGTCTATCGTTTACAAATTGCGCGACTTCAGCAGGAGCTTAGCAAATTTCACAGTTAAGAAATTTAATGGATTTTGATTGCGAACTTTAAATCAAACTTGAAAATTTTTTGAAGCGTCGCGTCCGCAAGCATGCTTAAAAATTGTAGACAAGCGAAAATCTTTGTGTTATATTCTGCAAACGGGAGGCGATAGGTTGTAATGAGTGCGACGGAAAAAATTTTATCGGACAAAGTTGCGTTCGTGACGGGCGCATCACGCGGCATCGGTCGGGCAATCGCCCTGCGGCTTGCCAAAGACGGCGCAAAGGTTGCTTTGAACTTCGCAACCAACAGCGCGAAAGCCGAGGCCGTCAAACACGAGATTGAATCCGCCGGCGGTACGGTCATGCTCGTGCAAGGTGACGTTTCAAATTTCGAGACCGTCACGCAACTCGTCAAGCAGGTTGTCGACGCGTGGGGCAGAATCGACATTCTTGTCAACAACGCCGGCATCACCCGCGACAATCTCCTGATTAAAATGAGCGAGGACGACTTCGACCGCGTTATCAGCACGAACCTTAAAGGCGTGTTCAACTGCACCAAAGCCGTCACCAAACTCATGATGAAACAGCGCAGCGGACGTATCGTCAACATGTCCAGCGTAGTCGGACTCAAGGGCAACATCAGTCAAGCCAACTATGCAGCGGCCAAGGCCGGCATTATCGGTTTTACCAAATCTGCGGCCGGAGAGCTTGCTTCGCGTGGCGTGACGGTTAACGCGGTCGCGCCCGGTTTTATCAATACCGATATGACTGCCGCGCTTTCCGAAAAGGTAAAAGAAGTTATGTTGCAAGAGATACCTGCCGGGCGGATGGGTACGCCCGACGACGTTGCCAATGCAGTGGCGTTCTTGGTATCGGATCAGGCGGCGTATATCACCGGCCAAGTCCTGTCTGTCGACGGCGGCTTAGTCATGTGAACGTAGCTTTGAAAGGAGGTGACTGTAAGTGTCAACGTTTGATCAGGTTAAAAAAATCGTCAAAGAGCAACTTGGAGTCGAAGAGGACGAAATTCAGATGAGTTCCACTTTCGTCGACGACCTCGGTGCCGATTCTCTGGACATAGTCGAATTAATCATGGCCTTTGAAGAGGACTTCAATATCGAAATCCCCGACGAAAAAGCCGAATAAATTAAGACTGTGGTAGATGTTGTTAAGTACATAGACGGAGAAACCAACGCTTGATGAGTGACGGGGGATTAGTGGTTAGGCTCTCTAATCGTTAATCCCTAACAGCTTTTTTTGGAGAGGAGTATCCGTGAGACTACCGGACCTAAAAATAGGAAGCAAGACAGCCAAAATCCCAATCGTGCAGGGCGGCATGGCCATTCGCCTGTCGACGGCGCGGCTCGCGGCAGCTGTGGCGGCAGAGGGCGGCATCGGGCTTATCGCGGCCTCGGGCATGGCGCATGACGAATTGCGCTACGAAATAAAACTTGCTCGTTCTTTGACCGACGGCATAATCGGCATAAACATCATGGTCGCGGCAAGTGATTTTGCGGGGATTGTTCATACTGCAATAGACGCGGGCATTGACTTAATCGTTGCGGGCGCGGGGTTTTCACGCGATATTTTCGGCCTGGGAAGGGATTCCGGCACACCGATAGTCCCGATTGTTTCCTCTGTCAAGTTGGCCAAAATTTCACAAAAACTCGGAGCCGCAGCGATTGTCGTCGAAGGCAAAGAGGCTGGCGGGCATCTCGGTACAAATGTTTCCGTCCGCGAGCTGATTGAACCAATTCGCGCCGCCGTCACAATCCCGGTTATCGCGGCCGGTGGCGTCCTCACCGGCAAAGATATCGCCGACGTGTTAAAGCTCGGTGCAAACGGCGTGCAAATGGGCTCGCGCTTCGCGGCAAGTCTCGAATCAAACGGCGCACCCGCTCTGAAAGAATATTACTTGAAATCCCGCCCGGAAGATGTCGTCGTCATAAACAGCCCGGTCGGTTTGCCCGGTCGCGCAGTGCGAACTCCGTTTTCCAAACGCGTAATGGAAGGCAACGTTCCGCCCAAAACCTGCGATTCGTGCCTGAAGGCTTGCAAGCACAATTTCTGCATAGTCAGAGCCTTGACACGTGCTCAACAGGGCGACACGGAGACGGGTCTTGTTTTCACCGGCGAATACATGCCGCGCATCGAAGAAATTTTGCCGGCCAAGGA
>CAMZDU010000097.1 GCA_947305445.1 uncultured Selenomonadales bacterium | reverse complement strand
GTGCTCGGAAAATTATTCGCGCTAAAGCTCGCCGTGCTGATTGCGGTGCTTGTCGCGTGCGTCGTCGTCCACAGATTTTTTTGCCGCGTGATGTGTCCGCTCGGCGCGATTTACGGCTTGCTTAATCGTTGGAGTTTTTACCGACTCAACTTCGCGGCGGACAGGTGCATTGACTGCGGCCTGTGCAAAAAAATTTGTCCGCTTGACTTGAATCCGACGAGCGAATTTAATTCTGCGGAGTGCGTGCGTTGCGGACGATGCGTTGCCGTCTGCCCGACAAAAGCTCTGACGGAACCGATTGCCCGTCGCTCGATTGAACAAAAAAATTTTCACGCGCAGTAAAAAAATTTCCGCAAGCCCTGGCATTTGCGGGATTTTTTTTGTATGATTCTGCTCGACGTAAAATTTGACGTCCGAAAAAATTTCTGACATTATCGGAAGGAGCATTTGTCATGAGTTTTCTTGAATTGGCAAAGGCGCGTTATTCTTGCCGCAAGCTGACGGACGCGGCAATCGAGCCGGAAAAAATTGAACGCATACTTCAGGCGGCGATAGCGGCTCCCACGGCGAAAAATTTGCAACGCTACACAATCTGGGCCGTCAAATCGCCCGAAGCTTTCGACAAACTTAAACAAGCGACGCCCTACACGTTCGGCTCGGCGTTGGCATTCGTCGTCGGTGCGAAACGGGACGGCGCATTCGATCGTCCGTTCGACAAAAAAAATTTCGCGGAGATTGACGCGGCAATCGTCGCAACACATCTGATGCTTGCGGTGCAGGACGAAGGACTTGGCACGACGTGGGTCGGTTGGTTCGACGCGCCCAAAATGCAGGAACTCTTCCCCGAAATGCAAGGCTACGAATTAATTGCAATTTTCCCGATAGGCTACCCCGCACCCGACGCAAAACCCGCCGCACGTCATGAGGAGCGTCGGGCGATTGCGGAGGTCGTCGTTTCTCTGTGAAAAGCAACACTGTCGGCAAACTCGGCGAAGACTGCGCGGCCGAATTTCTGACGGCTAAAGGTTATACAATCGTCGCCAGAAATTTTCGGATTCGTTCGGCGGAAATTGACATCATTGCCCGTACGGACGACGTGATTGTCTTCGTCGAGGTAAAAGCTCGCTCGAACATTCGGCACGGTTTGCCGGTCGAGGCAGTCACATTTCGCAAGCAAAAAAAAATTATCGAAGCGGCAAGCGTTTTCTTGCAGGACGAAAATTTTTGCAACTGCGCCTGTCGCTTTGACGTTGTGGAAATTTTTTTGAGCAACGGTCGTGTCGAGGAAATTAATCATATCGAAAACGCTTTCGAGGTTACGCAAAACATTTAGAATGTGTTGGTAAATCCAACAATAATTTTCATGGATAACGCCAAAAATTTTCCCCAAAAAAAATCAAGCGGGTTCGTCAAACTTTGGCGTGATTTTTGAAAATTGCTCTACGGTTTACATGTAATCGAATTTGCAGACGGCTTATGAAAATTCTTGTTATTAATCTCATGCACCTGGGCGATTTGATGTTAGTGACGCCCGCTTTGACCACGTTGCGGAAAAATTTTCCGACGGCGCATCTGGCACTGCTGGCCGACAAAAAACTTGCCGACTTGGTGCAACACAATCCTAACCTTGACGAGTGCATCTTGATTGACAAAAAAGGCGTCGACGACCATCTGCCGAGCTTTGTAAAATTTATTTTCAAGCTTCGCGCAAAAAAGTTCGACCTGGTAATCAATCTGCACCGCAACGAACGCGCAAGTGCTCTGGCCGCCTTCAGTGGCGCGAAAAAAATTGTCGGCTACTCGAAGCCGCTTTTTTCATGGCTGTTTACAAAAACCATGCCAAACCCTTCGATAGCGCGTCATATCAAGCGCGGATTTAAGACGGAATATATACCAGGCTCTCAACATCAAGTGCATTCTCACTTCGACGTGTTGAGGCAAGCTTGCGGCGTGGAAAAAATTTTCGACGACGGATTGGAGATGCGAATAACTTCCAACGTCGAGCGTGAGGCGACGAAAATTTTCCGCGACAACTTTGCCGACGGCGTGAAGGTCGTTGCGTTCAATATCGGTGCGAGCTGGCTGACTAAACGCTGGCTCGATTCGTACTTCGCCGAATGCGCCGACATTTTGCTGGAGCGCGGCTACGGCGTGGCGTTCCTCGGCGGCACAATGGACAGGGAGATTGTCGCCGGCTGCGTGGCGAAGATGAATCACGCCGACAGCGACCGATTGAAAATTTTTACGGGAGAATTTTCTTTGGCACTACTCGCCGGCTTCCTGGATAATTGCGTGCTGTTTTTAACGACGGATTCCGGACCGATGCACGTCGGCGTTGCGAGAAATATTCCGATTGTCACGATGTTTGGCGCGTCGCCCGTGCCGGGATTTTATCCTTACGACGCCAAAGACGTTCTGATTAAAAGTCCCGAACCTTGTCACCCGTGCGGCCAACACAGCTGTCCGAGGAGCGGCGACGACAATCTTGCCTGCATGAAAAAAATTTCCGTTGCAGTCGTTATGAAGTACGTTGACGAACTTTTGGAGGCTTACGGCCGCCCCGCGAAGGAAATTCCGCGTGTGTCCGGTGCTTACGAGTGCCGCGTTATCGATTTGGCTCGAACCGGTGATTTGAATGTTCTATCCGATAAATCTTGACGTTGCGGGTAAAAGTTGCGTCGTAGTCGGCGGCGGCGAAGTTGCCTTCAGAAAAATTTGCGGGCTGTTGGAAGTCGGCGCACGTGTCACGGTCATTGCTCCCGAAATTTGCGCGGAGGTTGCCAAACTCGTCGAAGACGGCGAAATTTTTTTGTTGCGTGAAAAATTTTCTCCCGACCTGCTCGACAACGAATTGCTCCTCATCGCGGCGACAGACAATCCCGAAGTCAATCAGCTGGCCGCACAAGCCGCACGAGCAAAAAAAATTTTGGTTAACGTCGTCGACGGGACAAGCGGCAACTTCAACGTGCCGTCACGCATAAGACGCGGCGACCTGCTGTTGACAATCTCGACCGGCGCAAATTCTCCGGCCTTCTCGAAATTTCTGCGGCAAATGTTGGAAGCGGAGCTTGGCGCAAATTTTGGCGCGGGCTTGGAGCTGATTGCTCGGCGTCGGCAGGAAGTCAAGCGGCTTTTGCCGAATTCGCAACTGCGAAAGTTTTTTTGGCAAAAGATTTTAACGCACGAGACTTGGCGGCTGTTGAAGTCGGGACAGCTTGGCGACTTGGAGGAACTGTTGAATCATGCACTTGAAAGTTTTGGGGCTAAATCACACGACGGCACCGATTGAAGTCCGCGAGCGATTTTCAATCGGCAAGGCGGCATTGCGGCGCGGGCTTGACAATCTCGACAGCTACGACGGCTTGACGGAAGCGGCCGTTCTCATCACGTGCAACCGCACCGAAATTTATGCCGTCACCGGCGGCGACCCGAACGGCTTGCGGCAATTTCTGAACGACCTTATCGGCGCAACTGTCGACGAAAAATTTTTGTACGAGCTTGACGACGAGGACTGCACGCGTCATCTGTTCGAGGTGGCGGCCGGAATCGACTCGCTGATTTTGGGCGAAGGACAAATTTTGTCGCAGGTCAAAGAGGCTTACTCCATAGCCAAGGCCGAAGCGGCGACGGGCACGATTTTAAACACGCTTTTTAATCGGGCGATTGCTTCGGGCAAACGCGTCCGCACGGAGACCAAAATCGCTTACAACTCCGTATCCGTTTCATCGGCGGCCGTGGAACTTGCCGCAAAAAAACTCGGTGGGCTTGTCGGACGAAGTGCGTTAATCTTCGGCGCGGGCAAGATGGCTCGATTGACGGCAAAACATCTCCTGGCGCACGGCGTGAAAAAAATTTTCGTGGCGAATCATCATCTGGAGCGGGCGGTTGACATGGCGGCGCAAATCGGCGGGCAAGCTGTCGCGTGGGAAGAGGCCTTTGTCGGCGCGGCGGACGTCGACATAATCATCACGTCGACCGGCGCACCGCACTACGTCGTTAAGCCGCGGCAAACTCAACAGCTCATGACGCGTCGGCAAGGGCGCGGAATTTTTTTTATCGACATAGCCGTGCCCCGCGACGTTGACCCCGACGTCGGCAAAATCAAAGGCGTCACGCTTTACAATATCGACGACCTTGAATCCGTTGTCGAAAAAAATTTGCAGGCTCGTCAACAGGAGGCACTCCTTGCAAAAAAAATTATCGCCGAGGACGCGGCGGCCGTCATGGAGAGATTTAAATATTTGAAATTTCAACCGCTCATGGCGAACTTGTCGGAGCGTGCCGAGAGAATCAGATTGCGCGAAATTCGTCGTGTGGCCGGCAAACTTCCCGACCTGACCGACGACGAACGCAAAGTTCTTGACCGAATGACGCGCCGCATTGTCCGCAAGCTGTTGCGCATGCCGATGATGAAGTTAAACGCTTCGGCCGGCACTGACGACGAAAATTTTTACGCGCAGGCCGTGCGGGCACTTTTCACGGACGAGGTGACTAACGTTGCGCAAAATTAAAATCGGGACGCGGGCAAGTCGTCTGGCACTTTGGCAAGCAAATTTCGTCGCGGCGGAACTAAAAAAATTCTTCCCCGCGCTTGAAATCGAGCTTGTCAAAATTCACACGACGGGCGATAAAATTTTGGACGCGCCGCTTGCAAAAATCGGCGGCAAAGGATTGTTTACAAAGGAGCTGGAATTGCAAATGGCGGCCGGCGCGATTGATTTAGCGGTTCACAGCTTAAAAGACGTGCCGACCGAATTGCCGGCAGGATTCCGAATCGCGGCAATAACTCGGCGGGTTCAACCTTTCGACGCGTTCGTCAGCAATAAATTTTATTCGTTTAATGATTTGCCGCAAGGAGCAGTCGTGGGAACGTCAAGCTTGCGGCGAGCGGCTCAAGTGCTGTCGTTGCGCCCGGACTTGACGATACGCAATCTGCGCGGCAACGTGGAAACTCGGCTGAAAAAATTGGACACTGGCGACTTCGACGCGATAATCTTGGCGGCGGCGGGATTGGAGCGGCTCGGCTACTCGTCAAGAATCGGCGAGCTTATGACGGCGATAATCCCGGCGGCGGGTCAAGGTTCATTGGCAATCGAGATTCGCGACGACGACGAAAAAATTTTCTCGCTCGTGCAATCACTAAACGACAACGAAACTTGTGCGGCGGTTGAAGTCGAGCGGGAGTTCCTGCGCGAAGTCGGCGGTAGCTGTCAAATTCCCGTCGGCGTCTTCGCGAGTGTTGTCGGCGGGCAAATGAACGTTCGCGCACTTATCGCTTCACCCGACGGAAAAAATTTCGTCAGTGATTCGTCGTCGGCTCCGCTCGAAAAAATTTACTTGCTCGGAAAAAATCTGGCTCGTCGTCTACTTGACTGCGGCGGGAAAAAAATTCTGAATGACATAACTTGAGAAGACTTTACAATCGACAGGCAACAAAAAATCCCGTGACCGATGAGGCCGCGGGACTTTTTGTTATCTGAACAAATTTTTGTTCTTGCTGATAAGTTCGCCGATTAACATCTTGCCGCGAATG
>CAMZDU010000096.1 GCA_947305445.1 uncultured Selenomonadales bacterium | reverse complement strand
CTTTAGTGAATTCGGCAGGATTGACCGCGCTTCTTCGGGCTTGGCACCGGCCGCACGCATTGCCAGATAATTTTTTTCGAGCAGTGCCATCGTCTGCGACCAGAGCCGAAAATTTTCGTCGTCGTCCGACCAAAAGCACGGCTTGACAAAAGTCAGCTCGCCGCCGAATTTTCCTGCGCTGTAGTCGCAATAACGGGTACTCTCTTGACTGTAACTTGCCAAACGGTGGCGGACAAGTTCATGAGTGACGCCGCGGTCGCAGATAATTTTAAACGAAACAGACGCGTGCTCAATAACCGACTCGTGGCCGCGCTTAATGATTCCGCGAATGAATTTTTCTGCGCTGTCGGGTTTGATGTTGCCTTCGGATTTGTAGCAGACGCGGCCGGCTCGTTCGATTTTGCGCATAATTTCCGCCGCGTCGAAGTCGTCGACAAGTTCGACACTCGGCTCGATAATTTTCATCTGCCGCGCCCTCCGAATTTTCTAAACTCCAACCACAGCGGCCCGGCAATAAAGATTGACGAATAGCAACCGCTCATAAAGCCGACAATCAGCGCGAAGGCGAAGTCTTTTGTCGTCTCGCCGCCGAAGAAGAACAGCGCGAACGTCGTAAATAAACACGTGAAGACCGTGTACAGCGAGCGCGTCAGTGTTTGATAGACGGAGCGGTTGACCAGCTCGACGATGTTGCCGCCGCGTCTGAAGTGAAGTTTCAAATTCTCGCGTATCCTGTCGAAGATAACGATTGTGTCGTTGATTGAGTAGCCGACGACCGTCAGAAGTGCGGCTACGAACGACGAATCGACTTGCCGCTGTGTGAACGAGAAGAACGCCAGCACGATTAATATGTCGTGGACGAGAGCCGCCACAGCCGCTATGCCGAAGCGGAATTCAAATCGATAGGCGACGTATAAAATTATCAGCACCCAGGAAATTACCAGAGCAAGTACCGCGTTCATAATCAGTTCGCTACCGATTACCGCGCCGACTTTTTCTTCGCGCAGAACTTCATAGCCGCCGACTTGTTCACGAATCGAGTGCATGACGTCTTTGCGCTGAACTTCTTCCAAGTCAACCGTGCGAATCATAACGTCGGTTGAGGTTGCCACGTCGGAAGTGTCGCCCGACAGCTGAATAGTCGCGCCGTCCAGACCGTAAGGTTTGAGCGTCTCGCGAATCTGCGCAATCGCCACGGGCTGTTCAAATTTTAAATCGATAATCGTGCCGCCCGTGAAGTCAATTCCGAAGTTAAAGCCGCGTGTCATCATTGAGATAAGTCCCGGCACAATCACCAGCAACGAGATGATAAACCAGAGCTTTCCGCGCCCGGCAATGTCAAAACTCGGCATGATTACTTCACCGCCTTTCCGTCAGCCGCCGCGTCGAAGAGTACGAAACCGTTCGCGCCGTATGCCGAAGGACTTTCAACAACTTTTGCGTTGACCAAAAGTTTCAGCATGAATTGCGTCAGGGTTATCGCGGTGAACATACTAAGCAACACGCCGAGGCCGAGCGTTATCGCGAAACCGCGGATTGTGCCCGTGCCGAACATGAACAGCACGCCCGCCGCTATGATTGTCGTGATGTTCGAGTCGAAAATTGTCGTGAAGGCGCGTTTAAAGCCGGCGTCCATTGCCAGACGAATAGATTTGCCCAGTCGGAATTCCTCCTTAAAGTGCTCGAAGATCAGAACGTTGGCGTCGACGGCCATACCGATTGACAAAATGATTCCCGCCACGCCCGGCAATGTCAAAGTCGCGTCCAGAGCTTTAAGGGTGCCCAAAAGCATGAGCGTATACGCCATTAAGCTGATGTCGGCGATAAAGCCCGGCAGTCGATAAAACAGCAACATGAAGACTAAAACCGCCGCGATACCGATGACAAATGCGAATTCCGATTTGTCTTTTGAATCTTGACCGAGCGACGGGCCGACGGTACGCGTTTCAATGATGTTGACTTTGACGGGCAACGCGCCACTCCTCAACAACACGGCAAGACGTTGCGCCTCCTCCAGGTCACGTTGACCGGAAATTTCTGCTTTGCCGCCGAGGATTGGTTCACGGACGACGGGATTAGTTAAAATTTCTCCGTCGAGCAGAATTGCGATTTGCCGCCCAACGTTTTCGAGCGTCGCGTCGGCAAATTTCTGCGCACCTTCGTCGCTGAACTCCAGATTGACGACGCATTGACCGTTTTGCTGATTCATGGCAGCTTGCGCGTCTTTGAGGTCGGAGCCGGTGAGGAGCGTGTTGCCGGCCTCGTCCTTGAATTCGAGCATTGCAGTCTTGCCGATGGTCTCAATCGCCTTGTCGGGGTCTTTAATACCGGGCAATTCGATTATGACACGCCGCTCGCCTTCGCGCTGAATAATCGGTTCAGTCAAGCCCAATTCGTTGACGCGCTTTTCCATAATCGATACGACACGTTGCATTGCGTCTTCGTCGACTTTGGCAATTTCAGTGTCCTCGGCTTGAAGTACGACGTGTGTGCCGCCCTGCAAGTCAAGTCCTTGACGAATCGAGTGCGCCAGCGGTCGAATAAAAATAACAAATACCGCCACGATTGCTCCAAGGCAAACCAGCAGCTTGATTAAACTGTTCGTCCTCACGAAAAGTTTGCTCCCTTCCAAAATCATGTTTGCCCGTCAATATACTACAACGTTGAAGAATGCGCAATGAAAAAATCCCGTCGCATTACGACGAGATTGTAGTAAACTCTTTTAACAAAGTTTGTCAGCCGTGCAGAATTTGTGCGTAAAAATCGTCGGCTTTGACGAAAAACTCGCGGCAAGGATAATTTGACGGAGTTGTCTGCACATAACTTTTAACTTCGCGAAGTTTGAAAAAACATGCGAAAATTTTTTTTGCCCGTGAATTTCGAGTAACGGCCGGTCTTGTCGTAAAGTAAAAATCACTCCCTGTTGAATGGAAATTATTTTATCGTGACGAGCGTCGCGCCGGTGCCGCCTTCGTCTTGGTCGGCGAATTGAAACTTTGCAACGGAATTGTTCAGGCGCAAAAATTCATGCACGCCGACGCGAAGTGCTCCTGTACCTTTGCCGTGAATTATCAAAATTTGTTTGAGGCCGGAAAGTTGTGCGTCGTCAATAAATTTTCCGCAGACATGTTCGGCCTCGTCTACAGTCATGCCACGAATGTCAATGTTGCGCGTGACGGTTGCGGTTTTCTGCAACAGACCGAGTGAGCCGCGATTTTGATTCGTGACGGGCGGCGGCGATTGAATTTCCTGCTGACCGCGAGCGACGAATCTGCACGAGGAAATTTTAACGGTCGTCCTCATCGCGCCGATTTGCACGCTTAAGGAGTCGCCGTCTTTTTCGATACAAGCACCGTGCCTTTTTGGTCGAGCGGCTTTATATAAACCGTGTCGCCGACGAAAATTTTTTTCTTGTCGATGCGCGTGCCGACGAATTTGTCGGAGATAATGCCCGTGGCCGAATCAATCTCCGCCTCGCGCAATTTGTCGCGTGCCTGCTGAATGACTTGTTGTCGGCGTTTAACGCCCGCGTCGTCGAATTGCTCTTTTAGCGCGGCGATAATTTCCTCGGCGTCGCGTTTGGTCTCGCGAACCATTGCGGCGGATTTTTCTTTGGCGCGGCGAATGATGTCGGCTTTAGCCTTTGCAATCTCGTCGCGCATCTCGGAAATTTTTTTCTCGTGGCGGACGATTTGCTGTTGCCGCTCAAAAATTTCGGCGTTGCGCTGTTCATACATAATGCGCTCTTGTTCAAGTTGGGAGATGACTTGCTCAAAGTTTGCATGGTCGGCGGTGATTAACTGCTTGGCACGAAGAATCAAACTTTGCGGCAAACCTAAACGTCGGCTGACTGCAAAAGCATTGCTCGCGCCGGGAATGCCGATTAAAAGTCGATAGGTCGGTCGGAGCGTCTCCGAATCAAATTCGACGCAAGCATTTTCAATTCCGTCGGTTGAGTAAGCGAACGTCTTCAGCTCGGAATAATGGGTTGTGGCAATCGTCGACGCGCCGATCTCAAGCAGACGTTCGAGGATCGACATTGCCAACGCCGTGCCTTCGTCGGGGTCGGTGCCCGCGCCAATTTCGTCAAGCAAAACCAAATCGCCTGCCGTCACCTCGTCGAGTATCGCGACAATTTTTTTCATGTGCGCGGAGAAAGTCGACAGGCTCTGTTCAATCGATTGCTCGTCGCCAATGTCCGCAAAAATATTCGTGAAGACCGCAATTCTTGAACCGGCCGCCGCGGGAATGTACAAGCCTGATTGCGTCATCAGCGCGAGGAGGCCGAGCGTTTTCATGGAAACGGTTTTGCCGCCCGTGTTCGGTCCCGTGACGAGGAGCATTGAAAAATTTTCGCCGAGCTGAATGTCGACGGGCACGACGACTTCCGGCGCGATTAACGGATGCCGCGCAGATTTTATGTCGGTGAAGTCGGCAAGCTGCGGTTCGGAGGCGTTGAGGTTGCGGGCGAGCTGAGCTTTGGCAAACAGCAAGTCGACGTCCGCCAAAATATTTATGTTGCCGACAAGTGCGTCCAAATTTTTCCGAACGGCGTCGCTTAAGCCGCGCAGAATTCGGGCGACTTCGTGCCGCTCCTCCGCTTCGAGTTGCTTGACGCTGTTGTTGAGGTTGACGACGGCAAGCGGCTCAATAAAAACGGTCGCGCCGGTCGCGCTCTGGTCGTGGACGATGCCGGGAAATTGTGACTTGTATTCGAGCTTGACGGGCAAAACGTAGCGGTCGCCGCGCATGGTGACGAGCGCATCTTGAAAAAATTTCTGCTTGCCGCTGTCGTGAAGTATGTTAAAAATTTCGGACTTAATGCGGCTTTGAGCGGTGCGCAGGTCGCGGCGAATCTTTTGCAGTTCGACGCTTGCACTGTCGCGAACGGCACCGTGCTCGTCGATTGCGTTGTCGAGTTGACGTTCCAGGTTGCCGAGTATTTCCAGCTCGGCGGCGCGTGATTTTAACTGCGGCGCGTCGACTTCAGTCTCTTTAAAAAATTTTTTGACTTCGCGCATGGTGTACATTGTCGAGAGCACGTCGAGGAGTTCTTCAGCGTCGGCAACACTTCCGAGCCGAATTTTTTTGAAAGTCTCGCGCACGTCACGGAAGCCGCCGAGCGGAGGAACACTCACCGCGAAGATTTTTACGGCCTCTGTTGTCAGCGACAAATTTTCGCGAACGGTCTCGAAGTCGTCGGCGGGTAAAAGTTTTGTCGCCAGCTCCTTGCCGAAATTGCTCGTCGCACACTCACGCAGTCGCGCCAAAATTTTATCGAACTCCAGAGTTTTAAAAGAGTCGGTCAGCATTGAATCTTCCTTCCAAATGAACTGCAAGCTAACTTCGACGCCGCGACGATTCGTCCTGCCGTAATTTAATAAAACCGTTGCGAAAACAATTTCCACAGCAGTAAAAATTTTCCTACAACCTTCAACAAAGTTGACGCTTCAATAATACCTGAGGGATTTTTCTCTATGTGTAGGATTACAATAGATATGTGACAAAAATTGAAAAGAAAAAGCTCCTTTGTGT